>JAGBGW010000245.1 GCA_017935825.1 Clostridia bacterium | reverse complement strand
TAAGGTTATTTCTTTGTACCGTATTTTCTGATTTTCGTTGAAAGGACTGAGCTGCATGGCACTATGGGAACAGGGGCTTCGCTTGCTGCTTGCCGTTATCATCGGCTGTGTCATCGGCATCGAACGTGAACGCAAAAACAGACCTGCAGGCATGCGCACGCATGTGCTGGTCTGTGTAGGCGCCTGCATCATTGCCATCATGGAAAATCTGATGATCGCCGATACCATCACGTTGAATATGAATACCCTGAATACCGGGATCGGCGTCAGCTATGGTCGTATCACTGCACAGGTTATAAGCGGCATTGGTTTCCTGGGCGCCGGTACCATTTTTATCAGCCAAAAGAAGATCGCAGGTCTTACGACGGCTGCTTCTCTTTGGAATGTTGCGTGTCTTGGTCTGGCGATTGGCATGGGTTATTATGTTATTGCCATTGCAGGCTGTGCGATCGTCATCATTACCCTGTCCCTTCTTCAGCGTCTGGTTCGGGTCAACGCAGTCAAGCATGTCGAGGTCAAGTTCATCCATCGCGTGGAGACCATTGCATTTATCAACGACTACTTCCAGAGCATTGGCGTAAAAGTGCTGGATATCGACTTCCACGTTGAAAACAAGGGTAAGTATAACCTGTACACCAATATTTATACGTTGGATATGCAAGGAAAAACAACGTATAAGGATATCGTAAACAAGCTGTCCGAATATGCCAACATTCAGGGCATCCGTACACGAAATACCTGAGTCAAAAGCAAACAGCCCGCAAATGCGGGTTGTTTTTCTTTGCACTTTTACGTCCAGCCTTCATAGTCTGATAGAGCAAGATCGCCAAAGGAGGTATTACATGAGCCGTCAAACCTCTCCTTTTGCAGCGCTCACAGGAGCACAGAAACAGATCCGTTGGCTGGAATATCAGAGCATACGACTCCCCTACGTTCAGGCGGATCTGGAAAACGAGAATCCAGTCAACCCTACGGAACAAAGGACGGAGAACAATAGCACCACTTCATCTGCGCAGTCCGCTGCAGCCTGTGAACGGCCACAGCCGCCGCCCGAAGTGCCGCGCACCATGCCCGACTTTCAAAAGAGCAGGCACAGTCAATACGACGCCGTTATCGCAAGGATGAAGCAGGCCGAACTGCAATCGCGAAGATACGCGCAACAATCAAAGCTGCCGCAGCAGGGCCATTAGTTTCCGGCACTGCACCATGGGATTTTTGTGTTCCAGCACGTAATTGCGGGCGCTCTCCCCCAGCCTCTTCTGTTCTTCCTGCGACAATACCATCAGCTTACGCACGGCTTTTTCGATGCCAGTGCTGCCCACTTCATCGATGAAACACAGATAGGGCTCATAATCCGCCGGAATCCCCTCCAGTCTGCAGCAAAGCGTAGGCTTGCCGGAGCGCATATATTCCAGTGTTTTGCTGGGGAAAGAGTATTTCGTAAAAATGCCGCTTGGCTGCCGCGGATTGATCAAAGCAGAAGCTCTGGCCTGAAGCGCCAGGGCTTTTTGCTGTGGAACAAAGCCGTAATACATGATATTTTCACAGGTATCAGCAGCTTTTTGCACCTCAGCCTGCATCGAGCCCTGACCGCAGATCCATAGATCATAGTCCGGCATATTTCTGAATGCTTCCAGCATTTCTGCGATCCCAAGCCCAGGCTCAAGGGTACCGGTATACAATACGACAGGCTTTTCTTCCGCTGTATCGTTACCAATGAGCGCTTCCGTTTTCTTTAAAATCAGGCCCTCGATAACCGTATACGGCTTTTCTCTGATCTGCAGTGCATCAGCCATTGGTTCCGTCAGAAGCACAAAGCCATCCATCTGACGAAGCAAACGAAGGCTTTCATCGCCGCGTTTGTATTCAATCTTCTTCATCAGGCCTTTGCGTCCGGAAGCAAGGCCCAAATCATTGGGAAGATCTGTTACGATGACAGCAGCTTTCAAATCGGGGAAGCGTTTTTTTGCCCTGACAATCGCCTGCATATAAGGCAGATATTGCGTATAAACCAGAACCGTACGGTTTTCCGGAGAAGCTTCGATCAAGCGTATCAGTTCGCGTTCTGCCAGATGCATGCGCATCTGCTGCTTGAACCAAGGCAGATTAATACAGCCGATCTGCATAATGGTTCCCTGATCGTGACTGCCGCTTTTCAGAACCAGTTGACGGTACTGCAGCGGGAATATACCGACCGGAAGGCAATTGAGAATATGCAGTTTTTCGCTTTCCTGCAGATTTTGACGGATTCCTTCGACAAAAGCACGCTGATAGCTGTTGATCTGGTTTTGCAGCTTGTCTTTTGCATTTTGCGTTACTTCTTCCATCTGGTCTTCAGGATACATCAGCGACATCAGCAAAACATTCATTTACAAAGCTCCTTGTACAGCGCCAGATAGGACTGGAAGGTTTTTTTGCTGTCAAACATCTGCGCTCTCTCCAGGCAGAAAGACTTTCTCTTGTCAGATGTGGCACACAGCGTCTCAATCCCGTCACAAAGCGCATCCACATTGCCCTGAGCGACAACGATACCACTGTTATCATCCACTGCTTCCGGACAGCCGCCGGTTTCAAACACTCCAACAGGAGTACCGCATGCAAGGGCTTCCAGATTGACCATCGGCATGTTGTCCTCAAGCGTCGGATTCACCAAACAATCAGCCGTTGTATACCATGCAGCCAGCTCATCGGTACTGGCCGTGCGCTGCAGGCCAAGAATATTATCGGGCAAAGTCTTGATCTGTTCTTCATCAAGGCCGATCACCACAAATCGGTAATCTTCCCCCATCTTCTGTGCTGCTTCAATCAAATACTTAAGTCCTTTGCGAGCATCCCATTCGGCAGCTACAGACAGGCAGATTTTTTTACCTTCAAGACCATACTGACTTCTAAGCTGGCTGTCAACGGGACGGAACACGTCCAGATTAACGCCGTTCAAGATGACTTTTGCAGGATAAAGGCCCATAAACGAGGCTTTCAGCGGTTTCAGCATCCACTCGCAAGGAGCAACTAATGTGAGATTTTTGAGCTTCGTAAACCACTTTTTCTTGTTAAGGTGGTTGCGTCTGGAACCATCAAGACCGATACAGACGGGATAACTCTTCTGCTGGGGGCAATGGTGGCATTCCATTTTCCAGCGTTCACAGCGCGAGTAGTCAAAATACGCGCAATGGCCGGTGAAAGGCCAGCAGTCGTGCAGCGTCCATACGACCGGGATATCCTTTTTGCCCAAATAGGCAAAGAGCGAAGGCAGATGGAGATAGCAGCCGTGCAGATTGTGAAAATGAACCAGATCGGGCTGGAAGGTTTCCATTTCACGGATCAGCTTACGCGTTGCCATAAAGCTGCCGTAACCTTCAGCATCCAGCAATTTGCGCATGGCTGCATGAACCTTGCGCTGGATAGGCGTTCCAATGCGGTATGCATAGCTTTCTGAATCTTTGGAAAGTTCAGGAACACCGTAGCCAATGCGGCATTCTCCCCCATCTTCCCGAACCAGTTTTGCGATCTCAAGCGCAATTCTGCCGGTGCTTTTTACGCCGCAGAACGTATTCAGCTGAAATACACGCATGGATCATTTCCCTCCTGCCAGTTCGAAAAGCATCTTTTCCAGTTTGTCCATATGCTTCTGCTTGGTAAAATGCTGTGTATAGTACGCTTTTCCACGTTCTCCCATGCCGTCTGCATCCTGCACGGCAAGGAACTGCCGTACGACCTCTGCAAAGGCCTCCGGATCATCCGGCGGCGCACACAGGCCACATTGTGCCTTGTTGATCACGTAAGGCGTTTCGCCGGCAATAGAGCCCAAAATAGGCTTGCCTGCAGCCATGTAGCTTTGCACTTTTCCGGGAAGCGTATCGTTGACGCTCAGGTCGTTTTTCATGCTTACCAGCATCGCGTCCGCCATACCGTAATAGATGGGCATATCACTCAGCGGTTTTCTGCCGTAGAACGTAATCTTCTCATCCAGATCAAGCGATTTTGCAAGTTCCATACAGCTCTCATAATTGGATCCTTCACCCACGATATGCCAGTGTACAGGTTCGTCACGCAAAATAGCTGCAGCTTCAATAAGTACCTCCACCGCCTGTACCTTGCCGATATTGCCGGCAAACACCAGCTGTTTTTCTGGTTTGCTTTCTCTTGTGGGAAGTGCTTCTTCAAAGACTTCATCTGCAAACTGAGGCATATAATGCTCATCAGGCACAGTAATGTTATGCACTTCTTTCAGATAGCCCTGAAAACGCTTGGATGAATAGATCAGGATATCTGCTTTTTTGTAAACCCACTTGCTGACG
>JAGBGW010000244.1 GCA_017935825.1 Clostridia bacterium | reverse complement strand
GTGGAAATTGAGGACGGCATCCTGGTTTCCGCAAAGATCGTGGACGGCTGCATGGGCAACACCCAGGGTGTCTGCCGTCTGGCAGAAGGCCGTCCTGCGCAGGAAGTGGTGCAGACCCTGTCCGGCATCCGCTGCGGTTTCAAAAAGACGTCCTGCCCCGATCAGCTTGCAAAAGCGATCACGGAAGCATTGCAGCAGAACGCATAATGATGTAAAATAAGAATAACGAACAATTTAAAATCCGCGCCTTTCTTGTGAAAGACGCGGATTTGACGTATCATTTTTTTGAACGAAAAAAATAGTAGATGGAAAAGGAGATTGAAACATGATTTACAGAAAACTTGGCGACAGCGATCTGATGTGTTCCGTCGTTGGCCTTGGCACTTGGGGCATGGGCGGCGACAGCTGGGCAGGCTCGGGGGAAGTCGATGACGACCTTTCCGTTGCAACCCTTCGCGCAGGTATCGATGCAGGCATCAATCTCATTGACACCGCACAGCCCTATGGCTTCGGTCATGCAGAAGAAGTGGTGGGTCGTGCCATCCGCGGCATCCGCGATCAGGTCATCGTGGCAACCAAATGTGTTTCTTTCCAGGATGAAGACCATGTTTATCATAAGGACTGGCGCCCTGAGATCATCCGCCCGCAGGTGGAAGGCTCTTTGAAGCGTCTTGGTGTGGATACCATCGACCTTCTGCAGGTGCATTGGCCCGATCCCGATCCCACCCATCCGCTGGAAGATGCTTTCAACGAGCTTTATAAGATGCAAAAAGACGGCTACTTCCGCTATCTTGGCGTGTCCAACTTCGACGGCCCTCTGATGGATGAAGCAAAGAAAATCTGCCCCATCGTCAGCCTCCAGCCGCCCTATAGTCTTCTCAACCGCAAGATCGAAAAAGAGATCATGCCCTACTGTGCAGAGAATAACATCGGTATTCTCTCCTACGGCTCCATCGCAGGCGGCGCACTGTCGGGCAAGTACACCGAGCGCCCTGACTTTTCCAAGGCGACGGGGGAGAATACCTTCACCCGTGACGTGCGCAACGGCATGTACCCCTACTACAGCGAAGAAGCATGGCCCAAGACCGATGCACTGCTGAAAGTAATGCGTGAACTGGCAGAAAAGAACAACGTGCCCTGTGTCTACATCGCCATCGGCTGGTCGCTGAAGCAGGCTGCTATGGTCTCCACTTTGGTCGGTGCTCGCACGCCCGAACAGGCAGTGATGAATGCCAAGGCAGGCGACTTCGTCATGAGCGATGAAGACTGCGCATACCTGACTGCAAAGTGTGACGAAATTTTTGGCTGATTGAATACGACAGGCGTGTGCAAGGTGGTTTTTCCCTGCGCACGCCTTGTGATGTTTTTGTAAGGAGAAATCTTTATGCGTTATCGTAAATTAGGCAACAGTGACCTGAATGTATCGGTGGTGGGCATCGGTACCTGGGGTATGTCGGGTCAAGGCTGGGAGTCTTCCCACACTTCCGACGATGAACAGAGCATCGCCACCATCCGCGCCGCAGTGGATGCAGGCATCAACTTTATTGATACCGCACTGACCTACGGAAGCGGTCATGCGGAAGAACTGGTGGGCGAGGCAGTGCAGGGCATCCGCGACAAAGTGATCATCGCCACCAAATGCGTTGCAGACCGTGAGTCCCCCGAAAAGGGTCTGACCAAGGACTGGCGCCCCGAAGCACTGCGCTATCAGGTGGAAAAATCCCTTCGCCGCATGAATATCGATGTGATCGATCTGTATCAGGCACATTGGCCCGATCCCGATCCCTCCCATCCGCTGGAAGATGCCTTCCGCGAACTGAATAAGATGCGCGAAGAAGGTTTGGTTCGACACATTGGCGTGTCCAATTTCTCCACCGAGCAGATTCGTCAGGCAATGGATTACTGTCCCATCGCAAGCCTGCAGCCCAGATACAGCCTTCTCAATCGTGACATCGAGGAAGATATTCTGCCCTTCTGCGTGGAGCATAATATCGGCGTGCTGTCCTACGGCTCTCTTGGCGGCGGCGTGCTGACGGGCAAGTATACCCAGAGACCCGAATTCCATACCATCAACAACATGGTCGACCCCAGAAACAGCTTCTACCCCTACTACAGTGAAGAGGCATGGCCCAAGACCTGCGCATTGATCGATGTGATGCGTGATATCGCCAAGAAGAACAACTGCCGCGTGGTGGACGTTGCCATCGGCTGGTCCGTGGCAAGAGAGGGCATGACACTGGCACTGGTGGGCGCAAGAACGCCCGAGCAGGTATTGATGAACGCACAGGCAGGCGATTTTGTTTTGAATGATGAAGACATGGCGCGCCTGACCGAGGCAAGCGACCGCGTAAGGGAGGCATAAAAGATGCTGTATCGCAATATCACAGGTACTGATTTGAATTGTTCCGTCATCGGCCTTGGCACATGGGGCATGGGCGGTGTTGGCTGGGCAAGAAGCGGCAAGGCAAACGATGAGGAATCCATCGCCGTCATCCGCCGTGCCATTGAGCTGGGTGTGAATTTGATCGACACCGCACAGCCCTACGGCATGGGGCATTCCGAAGAACTGATCGGCGAAGCCATCCAGGGTCTTCGCGACAAGGTTATCATCGCGGATAAGTGCGTTTCTTTCCGTAAAGACGACCAGACCCCTGCTGTGCGCGACTGGAGCCCCGATGTACTGCGCTTCCAGCTGGAAGGATCGCTCAAGCGCCTCGGCGTAGAACAGATCGACCTTTATCAGGTGCACTGGCCCGATCCCAATCACTCACTGAAGGATGCGTTCTGTGAACTGAATAAGATGCTGGAAGAAGGCTTTGTCCGCTACATTGGCGTTTCCAACTTCACCCCCGAGTTGATCGAGGAGGCCAAGCAGTACTGTCCCATCGTCTCCATCCAGCCGCCCTACTGTCTGCTCAACCGCGCAGTGGAAGAAACCGTGCTGCCCTACTGTGAAAAGACCGGGCTTGGCGTGCTGACCTACGGCTCCCTTGGCGGCGGCGTGCTTACGGGCAAGTATACCGAGCGCCCCATCTTCGACCCTGCGGCGGGCAGAGATATCCGCACCGGTTTTTATCCGTACTATTCCGAGGAAAAGTGGCCCAAGACCGATGCGCTGCTTTGCGCAATGCGCGAAGTTGCGGCAAAGCGCAGCTGCCCCGTGGCACATGTGGCCATCGCATGGGTGCTTTCCAAGCCCTACATCACTTCCGCACTGGTTGGCGCACGCAACATTGCACAGCTTGAAATGAACGTGGCGGCAGCGGATGTGGTATTGACCGAGGAAGAAATTGCCATCATCACTGCAGCGAGTGATGCAGCGATTGCATAACGTAGGGGCGGCATGCGTGCCTTATAGGTATCCATGCCACACTAATGTTAAGGCGTAACGAAGGAGAAATAATGACTGTCAAGCAATACTTTGAACGCTATATTTCCATCGGCTCCGCCTCCGACGAGGCGAGCGCCGATTGCCCCTCCACCACGGGTCAGCTGATGCTGGGCATGGTGATCACGGGCGATTTGTGCGAAATGGGCATTTTTGCCCGTCAGGATGACCATGGCTATGTCTATGCCACCATTCCTGCTACGGCAGGTATGGAGGATGCGCCCCGTATCGGGCTGATCGCTCACATGGACACAAGCCCTGCTGTCAGCGGTGAGGATATCCGCCATCGTACCGTCTATTACGGCGGCGGTGATATCCTGCTCAATCCTGCAAAGAATATCTACCTTCGCGCACAGGAGCATCCCCATCTGCAAAACCATGTCTTCAAGCACCTGATCGTCACCGACGGCACCACACTGCTTGGCGCGGACGATAAGGCAGGTATTGCCGAGATCATGGCGCTTTGCGAGTTTTTGGTCACCCATCCTGAGATTCCCCACGGCGCGGTGGAAATTGCATTCACCCCCGATGAGGAGATCGGCAGAGGTACCGATCACTTTGATCTGGAACATTTTGAAGCGGACTTTGCCTACACCGTGGACGGCGGCGCATTGGGCGAGCTGGAGTATGAAAACTTCAACGCCGCATCCGCTGTGCTGTCTATCGACGGCATCAGTACCCATCCCGGCACCGCAAAGGACGTGATGGTCAACGCAGCGCTTCTGGCAGGGGAGTTCATGTCCATGCTGCCTGCGGATGAGCGTCCCGAAACCACCGAAGGCTACGAGGGCTTCTACCATCTTTGCGACGTGACGGGAGATTGCGAGCATGCAAAGCTCGTCTATATCATCCGCGATCACGACAAAGAGAAGTTTGAAGCACGCAAGGCGTTCTTCGGGGAAGCGGCGGAAAAGCTGCAGACAAAATATCCCAAAGCAAAGGTACAGGCGGAGGTTGCAGATTCCTACTATAACATGCGACAAGTCCTGGAAGACCGTATGGACATCGTGGACCGCGCGGCAGACGCCATGCGAGCATGTAATGTGGAGCCCATCGTGCAGCCCATCCGCGGCGGCACCGACGGCGCACGGCTTTCCTTTGAAGGCTTGCCCTGTCCCAACCTTTCCACCGGCGGCTACAACTTCCACAGCCGTTTTGAATATATTCCCGTGGAGGATATGGAGACGATGGTGGAGGTACTCAAGAAAATCGTAACGGTCTGAGCCTCAATAAAGGAGGTGTTTGTGCAGTGAGCAGGATCATATCCGCTCTTTTGTTTCTCATTCTTCTTGTCACAGATGGCTGCGGCGCAGGGAACCCCAAAAAGGCGATCTTCGATCTTGTTGAAGAACATTATGACCAGATCTGTGCAGCCTGCCAGGCGGAAGATGCACAGGCACTGACCGCCATGGATGGTGTCACAAGTGTCCATATCACGGAAGGATATGTCATCGTCTATTGCAGGGGCGCGGGCATTGCGCCGTCTTCGCAGGACTATGGTTTCTATTACTCTGAAGAAAACAACCCCGTCACGATCAACTGCAATCAAAGGATCGAATGCAGAGCGGATGGACTGACCGCAGAGGGCGACGGATACCAATGTGTTGTCAGCGGAAACACCTTTTATACAGAGCATATCAAAGGCAATATTTATTTCTACAGTAATGCCTATTGATCTGCCTGTTTTGCAGACGCTACAGATTATAATCGCATAAAAACAGCCTTGGGAACTGCATCCAAGGCTGTTTTTCATTGACGGAAAAATCTTTCATATGCTATACTAATCGGGTTATGAAGAAGCAGCCGTGCATGGAAAACATGCGCGTTTTTATTTGGAGGGGAATTGGCGATGCACATGGGATTTTCGTTTTTCTTCAACAGCATACTTTTGGGTGTGGGGCTTGCCATGGATGCATTTTCCGTGTCCCTTGCAAACGGCCTGCATGAACCTGCCATGCGGCGCAAAAGAATGTGCTTCATCGCAGGTGTGTTTGCCGCGTTCCAGTTTTTGATGCCCATGATCGGCTGGGTCTGCGTGTCCACCATCGCACAGTATTTTGAAGCCGTCCAGAAGTTCATCCCCTGGATCGCACTGATCCTGCTTTGCTACATCGGCGGCAAGATGCTCTATGAGACCTTCTATTCCAAAGCCGTTGCGCAGGACGATGTCCCTGCATTCACCATGCAGGCGCTGCT
>JAGBGW010000243.1 GCA_017935825.1 Clostridia bacterium | reverse complement strand
GAGAAAGCCGAACAACAGGTAGTTGATTTACGACTTTTGCTCCGTACTTTACGGGAAATGACCGATGTTAAGGAATTGACACCTACTCTTGTTAATTCACTGATAGAGCGTATCGAGGTTCACAACAACGATAAATCCAGCGGTCATTGCTATGTAAAGGTAGATATTTATTTTACCGCAGCAGGTATGATAGATATTCCAACCGAAGAAGAAATACTCGCTATGATGGCGGAAATACGGGAAAACCCGCAAGAATTCCGTTTTGTGGCGTAAAGAGAAAACGGTGCAACCCCTTTTTCGGGGTTACACCGTATCCTACATAAATTACTTCCTTATGAAGCCGTGCCATTCGAAAAGCTATTTTGTTTTGGCTGACACGATTTTCTCTTATTCTGCTTCGTACTCTTGTACGGCTTCCACGACATAGCGGATGTTCTGGTCGGGGGTGTCGTCGTGCAGGGAGCAGTCGCTGCCGATGAGAAGACCGATTCTGCCGGTATCGCGGATGATCTGCTTGGTGTAGTCCTTGATCTCCTGCTCGGTGCCCTTGATGATGAGCTTGTCGGGACGTACATCGAAGCCGCCCATGACTGCAGGATGGCTGGGGAAATACTCGCGACCCTTGACCAGGGGCATATCGCGCTCGATATGGACGCCCCAGTTGACACACATCATGTCATAGTCCTGCCAGACGTGGAAGTTGTTGGGCTCATTGCCCCAGGAGCAAAGATGGGTGTTGACGTATTCAAAGTTCTCGCGAAGCGCTGCAAGAAGCCGCTTATCCCAGGGTGTGAGAATCTCGCGGTATTCTTCGGGGGTGAAGCGCCATTCTTCCGCATTCTGGAAGGAAACTGCAACGCCTGCCACGCCGCTTTCTTTGATCATTTCGATGAGGTTGAAGTTGTCCTCTTCGATGACCTTCATGGCATCGGTCATAGCCTGAGGATTTTCACGATACAGCTCGTTGACACGAGTCTCGCCGCCAAGGGTGTGCTTGATGGTGGAATAGGGTGCAAAGAAGGAGTACCATGCGGCGCAGCGGTCGCCCAGTTTTTCCTGAATGCGTGCGGCGCGGTCGTACTGCCCCATCATGTAATAGTCGGTCTTTTTATGGGGTTTGATCTTGCCCCAGTCCTCTGCAGTCAAAAGCGGTGTATCGGAGGCAAACTCCATAAAGCCGTCCATTTCGATGGTGAGGATATCGATGTGGGTATCCAGCGCCCACTGTGCCTGTGCGGTGACGGTGTTGTCGGTCTGATCGGTGAAGTGCTTGAGGAAGCCCACGGGCACGCGGTCCACGGGCAATTTCTTCATTGCGTTTTGTACACGGGTGATTGCATTCATGATACTACCTCCAAAAATAAAATTCCGTACAGATAAAGGTTTTATTTTCATCATTATAACAATCAGAAAAGTATCAGTTTAGGATATGTTTATGCACAAAAAGATGACAAATTTAATATTATGGAGTATACTGATTCAAAACAAGAACAAACAGAGGTTCTTATGCAAAACAGATATGAGATCATTACCGATGATTCGCAGACGAATTTCAGGTTCACTGCAGGCTGGGGCAAGTATGCGACAAGTCATCTGCATCGGGAATTTGAACTTGGTTTGGTGCTGAAAAACGATATGACCATGACGGTGAAGGAGGAACAGTTTCACCTGACACAGGGTGATATGTGGCTGATCAATCCATTTGAAAATCACGCGCCTCATGCAAAATCCATGGATTCCCCCACCGAGTTTGTGCAGGTGCAGCTTTCCCCCACCTTTTTCAAAGCCTATTTTCCGGAGCTTCGGAATCTTTCGTTTCAGGCCCATTGTCTGACGAAGGATTCCATCGGACATGACAATCTTTTGATGCTGCAAAAGCTGCTTGTTTGCGCTGCGCTGGAGTTTTACCAAAAAAATCCCTATTATCAACTGCAGTGTGCATCAAATATCAATTTGATTTTCCACACGCTTTTGACCCACACGCCCCACAGTACCTTTGATCGTGTACAGGCAAAGGCAAATTCCATGCGGACACACCGTATGCAGCGCATAACAGCCATCATTGAGGAAAACTACGACACCAAACTTCTTTTAAGCGACATTGCGCGGAAGGAAAACCTTTCGATGCAGTATCTTTCCCACTTCTTCCATGAAAACTGGGGCATGTCCTACCAGCAGTACCTGACAAATTTCCGCTGCGGAAAAGCACGACAACTGCTGATCACGACGGATATGAGCATCAGCGATGTAAGCCTGATCTGTGGTTTTTCCGACCCCAAATACCTGCGGCAGGGATTCCGCAAACTGTACGGCTGTGATCCGTCTTATTTCCGAAAAAACAGGCCCTCCATATCCACCAGGCAGGAACAAATGCATACGCAGGTGGCGGATGAATATACCTATCCGCCGCAGGAAGCGATCCACGTACTTAAAACAGCGTTGGATAGGTCGCAAAGTCCCCTTTGATATCGCAGTTTTTTGCATGGTTTTTACAGCACGGCGCAGGCTTTTTCCTGCGCCTTTTTTGTTTGCGATGCGTACTTTTTTTATCGATAGAAAAACACTTTTTTTCTATTTTTCAAAAACAATTGACTTTTAATATATATAGGAATAAAATTCCGTTTTGGAGATGATGTTAATGTTTTGTTTACTTTATGCATTGTGGCTGATACTAAATGGCCGCATAACCCTTGAAATCTGTCTGATTGGACTTGTGGTGGTGGGTTTGATCTACCTTTTTATGTGCAGGTTCCTCAGCTTCAGCATAAAAAAAGACCTCCGACTGATGCGCAATGCCGGACTTGCCATCGTCTATTTTTTTGTGCTTTTGAAAGAGATCTTTATCTCGAATTTCCGCGTGATCGCCATTATTTTGTTCAAGCGCATCCGCATTCACCCGTCCATGACACAGGTACGGGTGGATCTGAAAACAGATATTGCAAAGACGATCCTTGCAAATTCCATTACGCTGACACCCGGCACCATTACAGTCAAGGTCGAAGGCGATGTCTTTACCGTGCATTGCTTAAGCAGTGAAATGATCGAGGGGATCGCACAATCCCGTTTTGTTCAGCTTCTGCAGAAAATGGAGGAAGAAAATGCTTGAGCAGGCTTACAATGTTTTGTATCTGACGGTACTGATCTTCGACGCGGCAGCTATGTTTTTGACGCTGATCCGCTGCATCACGGGCAAACGGGTGGTGGACCGCATCATTTGTGTCAACATGATGTGCAACGAGACCACGCTTGCCATTGCCATTTTGGCGATGTATCTGAAGCAGAATTATCTGCTTGATGTGTGTCTTGTCTATGTGATGCTTTCCTTCCTTTCTGTCCTGATTTTGTGTAAGGTCTTCATCACGGTCTATCTGAACCAAAAGCAAAAGGAGGTGCAGCGCGATGATATTTGAGTGGATCCGCTTTGTTCTGGTCGCATTGATGATGT
>JAGBGW010000242.1 GCA_017935825.1 Clostridia bacterium | reverse complement strand
CAATATCCTCATCAACGAAGTATCAATCGCGTTGAACAACGCAATTGATGCAGGAGAGCTTTCCAAAGAAACACCTGTTTACAACATTGCCCGTGAGATCGCCTTTGCCATCACCGGGGCAAACAGCTACTATGCTATGACCGGCGGTGAATTTGACCCCTTCGGGTGGTGTGAACAGTACTGCAGCGACTTCCTTCCCCTGCTGCTTGCCAACTGGTACAAATAAGTTATATTGCTATATAATCCGATACAGGCAAGGCCTCTGTCGAATTATAATTTTTAAAATGTATCCATTTTGTCATTTTTCTGAATAAAAGAAGCGGCAGACGAAATCTGCCGCTTCTTTTCATTTTATTTGTTGGAATTGGGTATGTACTTTCTTCCCTTTTCAAAGAAGATCGCCACATAGTCGCTGTCCATAGGCTGTGTCAACAGAGAAACTGCAAAGAACAGCACAAACGACAGGATCGTGCCGGGCACGAAGGAATGAACAATATCGGAAAGTCCCAGCAAATACCAAATGGTGGAACCTGCTGCACCACCCAACATTGCTGCAATGCAGCCCTGCTTAGTGCCGCGTTTCCAGTAAAGGCCAAGAATCATCGGTGCGGTAAATGCTGCGCTGAGCACACCGACCGCCATGGACGAAAGGAACCAGACATAGCTTGTGGGACGAAGGGAAAACAGCGTTACAATGGCGAGCACCACTGCAGTTGCAATACGGGATACGCGTACAGAAGCTGCAGCATCTGTCTTTATACCCTTTCGCCCGCTGCGCCAATCTTCATAAATATCCTTTGCGATTGCTGCAGAGGAGGAAAGAGACAGTGCCACCAGCGTGGAAAGACCTGCCGCAATAACGCCGCAAAGGAAGATACCTGCCACCAGCGTACCACCGTAGTTTGCTGCAAGATGGGGTGCAATCATATCAATATTTTCAAATGCCTGCCCGCGATAGATATACAGTGCACCAACGCCTACGATGTGGGAGAACACACCAAACAGTGTGATCCAGATAACACTGGTGCGTACTACAGTGCCCACGGTACGACTATCCTTCAATCCCATAAACTTGGTTACAAGCTGCGGCTGACCAAAAGCAGCAAAAGCAGTAACCAGCGACCAGCTCAGAAGCTTGCCCCAGGAAAGGGTACCGGGAAACTGCAGATGACCCGGATGGTTCTGTACCATGTTATCAATAATCGGGGCAAGACCATTTGTTTCACGCAAAGTAACACAACCAAGCAGCACAATTGCCACCGTAATGGTCAGTCCCTGAATAATATCCGTGGTTGCAACACCCCAGTAACCGCTCGTAATCAGATACAAAAGTGATACCACGGCAAGCACGACCACGCCTGCAATATAGGGAACACCTGCAATCTGCTCCAGCGCATCGGCAATACCCTTCATGACAGAAACTGCATAGGGCACCATAAAGATAGCAACGATCACAGCACTGATAAGACGAATCGTATTGGAGCGAAAACGTACTGCAAGAAAGCCTGGCAGAGATACTGCATTCACACGTTCGGAGACTGCACGAATTTTCGGTGCAAAAAGAATAAAGATTACAACACCGGTCAAAAATGTGCCGCCCAGAAGTTCCAGCGAAGCATACCCAAGACCGTAGGTATAATACATAGGTGCTGCACCTACGATGGCAACGGTACTATAGTATGCTGCACAATAGGAAATTGCTGTGGCAAAGGGCCCAACCTGACGGCCGCCGACCCAATAGTCATCACTGCTTTTGACCTTGCGGCTTGCGATCAGGCCAACTATCACAAGAATCGCCATGTAGGCAATTGCAATCAGGATCTGTTGGAGCTACAACTTCATACTTCATCCCTCTTTTCCTGTGTAGTTTCATCTTCGTTCCACGAAAAATAGAACTCCAGCAAATTCTTGAATTTCTTGGACCGCATCCAGATTTCCGCCAATACCAGAACACCCACCGTGCCCAAAGCATACATAACGAAAATCGACCACGGCATGCCAAAAGGACCCATACTTACCTCCGTTTTGATTGAATCATCATATTCATTTAGCCGAACTATGTTCAGCGAATACGCTTTAATGAATTGTACTCCAGCACTGCTGTGTTGTCAAATACTGTTATAAAATAAATATTTATTAAAAGAAAGCGCCCCTATCGGCTTTGGGGCGCTTTCCCGTTAGAAGAAAAGCTACAAGAGAGGTAGAAATAGCTTTTTGGAAATTACTTGTACTGAACGCCTGCACGGAAGACGTGCTTTGCAGCGTTGTGATACATGCAGGACAGATCCTGCACAGGATCGCCGTCCACAAGGATAACGTCTGCACACTTGCCTACCTTGATGGAACCGGTCACATCGTCAATGCGGCAAAGTTTTGCAGAGTTGATGGTTGCCTGCTTGAGGATCTCGATGTTATCCCAGCCATAGACTTCCTTACGGATGCGGAACTCTGCACCGCTTTCACGGTTGTAGGAGTTGATGGATACGTCGGTACCCCAGCCGATGAGGATATCGCCGCGCTCGTAGGCATGACCAAGATGGGACTTGATCTTGTCGACGAGAGCTTTCATCTTTTCGATGACGCGCTTGCCGTAATCGGTGTTGGGATCGGTATGCTCGATCATGTCAACCACGATGGACAAGGTGGGCACGATGCCTGCGCCTTCCTTGGTAGCAAGGATATCCAGTGCGCGGTCGTCGATGAAGCTTGCATGCTCGATGGTCTCGCAGCCAAGACGCACAGCCTGATAGATTGCATCACTGCCGTGGCAGTGGATTGCAACGTAGGTCTCCTTCTGGCGGGCAACAGCGGTTGCCTCTGCGATCTCATCGTCCATAAACAGGGGAAGACCGGGGTTGGAACCTGCTGCCATCATGGAACCGGAGCCGTAGATCTTCAGGAAATCTGCGCCCTTTGCAATGTTCTTGCGTGCATTGATGCGCATGCCCATGGGACCGTCGGTGTTGTAGGGCGT
>JAGBGW010000241.1 GCA_017935825.1 Clostridia bacterium | reverse complement strand
TTCGTCCGCACCAAGATCAAGAACGTTGTCACCGGCGGCGTACTTGAGCGCACCTTCAACCCCAACGACCGTTATCCCCGTGCTCACATCGAGACCAAGGAGATGGAGTATCTCTACAACGATGGCGAGCTGTACTACTTCATGGATAACGAGACCTACGAGCAGCTGCCCCTGAACCGTGACCAGGTTGACGAGGCAATGAACTTCGTTAAGGAAAACACCAACGTTACCATCCGCTTCTTCAAGGGCGCAGCATTCTCCGTTGAGGCTCCCAACTTTGTTGAGCTTCAGGTCGTCGAGTCCGAGCCCGGCGTACGCGGCGATACCGCTACCAACGTTCAGAAGCGTGCAGTCCTTGAGACCGGCTTCGCACTTCAGGTACCCCTTTTCGTCAACGAAGGCGACATGATCCGTGTCGACACCCGTACCGGCGAATACATGGAGCGTGTCTAAGGTATACTAAAGTATACGTTTGACCATCAATTCAGAATTTAAAGGAGAGAGCTGTTATGTCTGTGATCACCGAAAGAATCGCTTACCTGCAGGGCCTGGCTGAGGGTCTTGGTATTGGCGAGGAAACTCCCGTTGAAAAGCTTCTGCTTCAGATGCTGGACACCATGAGCGAAATGGCAGAGGAGATGGAACTGCTCGAGGCTGAGAATCAGGAAACGCTGGATTACGTCGAGTCTCTTGACGAAAGCGTTGCTGAGATCGAAGAGCTCCTCTTTGAGGACGATGACGAGGATTTCGACGACTTCGACGAGGAAGATATGTGTGCTTTCTGCGGCGGCTGTGATGGCTGCGGCAGCGACGACGAAGACGAAGAATAATTCCGATTCAGATGCAAATAAGGACAAGGTTTTTGCCTTGTCCTTTTTGTTTTGAAAAAATCGATCTGTATATATCGATTCTATATTGACAGATTGGACGTTCGTGCTATAATAAACTTGTTCCAAATGGAACACTTTTTAAAACGCGAAAGGTTCATTCAATATGGAAAATCTGTTTCTGTTTGAAGGCTTGTCAAAACAACAAATCACACAGATCGCGTCCTGTCTGCAAGAGCCTTTTGTGTTTGAAAAGGGCGATGTGATCTACGGCGCAAATGAGGAAAGTGCCATCGGCGTCCTTTTGGAGGGGAAGGCAGAGTGCGTTGCCAGAAGCGGCGGCGTGCTTATGAAAGTTTTCCACCCGGGGGAGGTCTTCGGTGCGGCGACGATTTTTGGGAATGCCCCTGTGTCGCGCATCACGGCGCTTACGTCCTGCCGCGTGCAGTACATCCCACAGCAGATCCTCATGGATTGGATCGAAAAGTATCCCACCATTTCCCTCAACTACATCCGCTTCCTGTCGGAAAAAGTGCGCTTCTTAAACCGCAAGATCGCGCTGCTTACCATGGACAGCGTGCAGGCAAGGGTGATGGAGTATTTGCTCAGTCAAGCGGATACATCGGACACCGTGGAGATCCGCAACATGTCTCAGCTTGCAAAAACGTTGGGCGTGGGGCGCACGAGTTTGTACCGCAGTCTGGATGAACTGACTGAAAACGGCTGGATCACGCGCAAAGAACATCTAATTCAAATCAGGGAGAGACAGATATGAAAAAGCTTATGGCAATGCTCATGGCACTTGTACTGGTCTTTAGCATGATCGCATGTGCAAAAGACGAAGCAGCACCCGTGACAGACGAAACCGTGGAAGAAACCACCGAAGAAGTGGCAGAAGAAACCACGGAAGAAGTCACTGAAGAGCCGATTGAACTGAATGTATTCGTCCTTTCGGGTCCCACCGGTATCGGCGCAGCCAACATGATGGCAGCATCCGATGCAGGCGAACTGGAACAGGGCTATAACTTCACCGTTGCTGCAATGCCCGATGAGATCGTTGGCAAGATCGTAAACGGTGATGCAGATATCGCAGCAATTGCAACGAACCTGGCAAGCAAGGTATACACCAAGACCGAAGGCGGCATCACCGTCCTTGGCGTCAACACCCTTGGCGTTCTTTCCATGCTGGAAATGGAACAGACCGTGGAGACTGTCGCTGATCTTGCAGGCAAGACCATCTATACTTCCGGTCAGGGTGCAAATCCCCAGTTTATTCTGGAGTACGTCCTTCGTGCAAACGGCCTTGATCCTGAAACCGACGTTACCATCGTCTATAAGACCGAAAATGCAGAGCTTGCAACCGTCTTTGCAGAAGACCCCGAGGCTGTCATCATGGCACCTCATCCCGTTGCAACTTCCATCATGATCAATTCCGGTGCTGTCATCAGCCTTGATATGACCAAAGAGTGGGAAGCAGTTTCCCAGGACAGTGCACTTATGATGGGCTGCATCGTTGTCCGCAACGAGGTTCTGGAAAACAACCCTGCCGCTGTTGCAGCATTCATGGCAGACTACGCAGCATCCATCGAAGCTGCAAACACCGACCCTGCAACCACCGGCACCCACTGCGAGACCTACGGCATCGTAGCCAAGGCCGCACTTGCCACCAAGGCAATCCCGCAGTGCAACATCGTCTGGGTCACCGGCGAAGAAATGAAGACCCAGCTTTCCGGCTACCTGCAGGTCCTCTTCGAGGCAGATCCTGCCTCCGTAGGCGGCAAGGTTCCCGAAGACAGCTTCTACTATGTTGCTGAATAAAAAATGGCTCAAAACCCTTGGGGCAGTCCTTTTCTGGATTGCCCTTTGGCACTTTGCATCGGTTTTTGTGGATTCTGAATTTCTTCTGCCTTCGCCGATGACCACGGTGAAAACGCTCTTTTCCATGGCAAGCACCAAGAAATTCTGGCTGAGCGTTGCGATCTCCATCTCCCGCATCGTGGCAGGCTTCCTTCTTGCGCTTGTTTTGGGCAGCCTTTGCGGCATCATCTCCGCCCACGTTAAATGGTTTTCCGATCTGTTTTCGCCGCTTTTGCACGTTATCCGCTCCGTACCCGTGGCAAGCTTCATCATCCTTGTGCTGGTATGGCTCAAGACCAACAACATCCCCATCTTCATTTCGTTTTTGATGGTCTTTCCCATGTTTTGGGATCGGATGCAAAGTGCTTTTGACAATGTGGACAAAAAGCTTCTGGAGCTTTGCCATGTGATGCGCGTACCCTTCGGCGAAAAGCTTCGTGCCGTGTACCTGCCTGCGATGATCCCTGCACTGCGCGGTGTATGCATCACGGGTATCGGCTTTGCCTGGAAGTCGGGTGTGGCGGCGGAAGTCATCTGCAAACCCCAAAGCGCGCTTGGCACACTCCTCAGCAATGGCAAGACCGCACTGGAAACGCCCGAAGTTTTTGCCGTCACGCTGGTGATCGTGATTTTGAGCATTGTCTTTGA
>JAGBGW010000030.1 GCA_017935825.1 Clostridia bacterium | reverse complement strand
GCAGGCCGCTTCGTGGCAATGCACCATCCCTTCACCAGCCCCATGGTGGAAGACCTGGAGCTTCTTGACACCGATCCCGGCGCAGTGCGTGCACAGGCTTATGACCTTGTTATCAACGGCGTGGAAGCAGGCGGCGGCAGCGTTCGTATCTATGACAGCGAGCTGCAGAGCAAGATGTTTGAGCTGCTTGGCTTCACCCCCGAGCGCGCAAACGACCAGTTCGGCTTCCTGCTTGAGGCATTCCGCTACGGTACGCCGCCCCATGCAGGCTGCGCATTCGGCCTTGACCGCGTGGTCATGCTGCTGACCCACAGCGCATCCATCCGCGACGTCATCGCATTCCCCAAGGCACAGAACTCTTCCTGCCTGATGACCCAAGCACCTTCTCCCGTAGAAGACGCACAGCTGGAAGAACTTTGCATTGGCATCGTCAAAAAAGACGAAGAAAAATAATGAAAAAGTTTTCAAGATTTGAGGCTATGATTGGCGCAGAGGCGTTTGACTCTCTGCGCCATAGCCATATCATGGTCGTGGGCGTGGGCGGCGTCGGCGGCGGTGCAGTGGAGGCGCTGGCAAGAAGCGGCGTAGGACACCTGACATTGGTGGACGACGACATGGTGGATGTGACCAATTTGAACCGCCAGTTCGCGGCGCTTTGTTCCAACATCGGTATGGAGAAAGTCCATGCCATGGCAATGCGTGTGCACGACATCAACCCCGACTGTATCGTGGAGGAAAAGTGTATTCGTTTCTGTGAGGAGACGGCGGAACAACTGCTTGGCGGTGACATCGACTACGTTGCCGACTGCATCGACGACATGAATGCAAAAGTGCTGCTTGTGAAACTGTGCAGACAAAAGGGCATCCCCCTGATCGCCAGCATGGGTGCGGGCAACCGCATGGACCCTTCCAAGCTGTATGTGACCGACGTGTTCAAGACGGAAAACGATCCCGTGGCGCGGATCATGCGCGCGCGACTTCGCAAAGAGGGCATCAATAAGCTCACCGTGGTCGCCAGTCATGAGCTTCCCCAAAAGTGCCGCATCGAAACCGAACCCGGCAGGTTTTCCCCTGCAAGTTCGCCCTTCGTGCCGCCGGTTGCAGGCATGCTGATGGCATCGCATATCGTGGGTACCATCTGTAAAAAGTAATATTTGAAAAGCCGAGCGTCGTTTTACTGCTCGGCTTTTTGCTTCAGGGCGGCATAAATGCCGCCCGTACAGGGGAGAAATTTATCCTACCTTTGAAATTTTTCTTCAGCAGGTCAAAAACGGTATTGTAAACCAAATTTGAATAAGAGAAGCGGGTTTACAATTGAAAAAGTGCGGGAATATGCTGATTTTCCTGTGGTTTTGCAGGGGGAATAGGGCGGGAAAAGAAACTGTGGGGCGAAAAATGCGGATAAGAGATTTATTGTAAACTGAATTGTAATCCAAATTGTAACCAACAAGTACTTGTAAGTGGGATTTGATTTGTGTTATACTCCAAATATATGAAGTTAATTCAACGTATCCGCTGTGTTGACTGAAATTCAAGGAGTTGTGTTTTATGGCAGAACCCATTGCATTGACCAAAGAGACGTTTGATTCCTTTATGCAAGAGGCGACCGTACCTGTACTGGTGGACTTCTGGGCATCCTGGTGCGGCCCCTGCAGAATGATCGCTCCCTATGTGGAAACGCTGGCACAGGAACTGGACGGTCAGCTGGCAGTTGCAAAAGTGAATATCGATGAGGAACCTGATCTTGCCACCGCGTATCAGGTTATGTCCATTCCCACACTGATGGTATTTGAAAACGGCAAAAAGGCAGACCGCCTGGTGGGTGCAAATGCACAGGCACTGGCACAGATGGTCGCCCGTGCGCTGGAAAAATAAAGGATACCTGGCTATAAAACTCTGCGGATACATGCCGCAGAGTTTTTTGTCTTATTTGCCAAAGCATCGGACTATCGGGTATAATAAAAGTACCATGCAGCGAGGGAAAGGGGAATTTGTTCTATGCGTTGGCTGCGCAATCATATACGCTATATCATCTATACGGCAGGATATATTCTCTTTGCCTGCACGGCGATTTTTTCCTTTCGGTTTCTGGTGGGAAAGCGGGTCGGGATGGATCCTTTGATTGCCTTTTTGCTCAGCCAGACATTGGGTATGCTGGTGCTGCACTACATGCGGGCCGGGTTTCGAAAAAAGCGGTTGACATTCCATCAATACAGCACGTTTTTGCTGGTCAATGTACTGGTTATTTTGTCAAATGCATTTGTAATGTATGTAATGAATGTTTCCCAGGACAGCAGTGAAACAAGACTTCAAGTTTTCTCCACGATTATTTTGTTGATTGTTAACGCGATACTGCAGGAAATGCAGCATCGTCAAACAGATATTGTGCAATAAAAAAGCGGCAGATAAAACTGCCGCATGATAAACGGATCGATCAGGCTTTGATGCCCTTGTCCAAAAACAGGTACGCCACAAAGCACAGGTTGAGTACCAGACACAGTATGGTCACAAGTGCAGCATAGGGGATAAAGGCAAGCACGCTGAAACAGCCTACAACGTACAGCGCTGCAGTGCATGCTGCGTGCAAGATCAGGGGAAGACCTGTCTGCTTTGCAGCGCGCATGATGCTGAAAGAGGCAAGTGCAATGCCCACAAGTGAGAAGCAGAACCGCGCCCAAAACAGTGCATCGTACACATCCACGGATACGGCGAAGATCAGCGCAAACAACGCCATGATGCCAACGGTGATAAAAAACGGGGTAAAGAAGCGGCTGCCTCGCATGAAAAAGACCTCCCTGCAATGAGAAACTTTCAACATTGGTTTAAGTGAACAATTCTATGCAGAATTGATGAATCCTGCATAAACAAAGAAAATATTTGGCATTTTATCCCGATGCAAATCCCAAGAGGAGAACTCTATGAATCGTTTTTGGAAACGCTATACAAAATATATTTGTCTGCTGCTTGTCATTTGCACTGTGGTGTGTGCCTTTGGCTGCGGCGGTGCCCGTCAGCCGGAAGAAGTGGCAGACCTTTTTTTGACCCATATCCGCGATGGGCATACGAAGCGTGCTATGGCACTTTTGCACAATCCGGAAGATTTTATGCTGGGCGATTCATTTTCCATCGATTTAAATGAAGCACTGCTTGCACATCTTTCCTGGACGCTTGGTGATAAAAGGTATGATGGCGAAAATAATTATTACATGATCGAGGCGGATATCACCATGGTGGATCTTGCGGCGGTGATGGGTGAATTGATGACACAGTACTTCGATCAGATTCTTGCCGATGCGGTGCAGGGGATCACCTGGGAGGATGACGATGTGGCTGCCCAATTGACGGCAGACCTAAATGCCGTCATCACAAGCGACGATGCGCCCCTTTGTACGAGGTCTATTTTGATCTATGTGGTGCCCGATCCCGACGGTGACTGGCTCGTTTTTGCAGAAGATGATCTGATCAATGCAGTGACCGGCGGTGTGCTGGAATTGTATGAATTCTATTCTTATGGAATATAATTGGCAGAAATTGGTATACAAATTCACGACACGGGCAAAAAAATGGCTTTGCGCACTCGACAGATGCGTAATAAACAGTTAAAATAATAGTAAGAATCTTTTCATATCATTTTGTATGCTGCAAAAACGGCAGCCTCGAAAGGACACAAACATGGCGATCATTGAAGTGACGGCTCTGTCAAAATACTACGGAAAATATATGAGTATTGAACGGGTCGGCTTTACAGTAGAAAAAGGTGAGATTTTCGGCATTGTGGGCGGCGAAGATGCCGGTAAGACCACTGTGCTTGATATTCTTGCAGGCGCAGTAAAACCCACATCGGGCAGCTGTGTTGTGTGTGGGCTGGATGTGCATCAAAATGCACAGCAGGCAGCGCGTATGATCCGTGTTGTGTCGCAAAACGGCGAGACCTATTCCAAAATCCGTGCAAAGAACGTGGAAAAATATCTAAAGTCTCTTGCGCAGGAAAATGCAAGACAGCGCGCACAGCGTTGGTTTGCCTACTTCGGCATCGGCGAAAATGAGGTGCTTCGCCGTATGTCCAAGCAGAAGAAGACGGCGCTGTATCTGATCGATGTATTGCTGACCATGCCGCGCATCGTCATGCTGGACGATCCTTTTGAAGGCGCCGATCAGGACTTTATCGGCCGCATGTCCCGTTTCCTTGCGAATGAAAACAAGCGCGGATTGACGCTTGTGATCACTGCACGCAGCAAGGAGCAGATCGCACACCTTTGCACCCGTATTGCAGTGATGAATGAGGGCCGCATGAGCGTGGCGGATACACCGGCACAAAGTCAGCAGGCAGTGATGCCGCCGCAGGAACCGCAGCAGTCCTTTGCACAGCAGGAATTTGCACAGGCACAGCCCGAACCCATGCCGATGGACGATCCTTTGCAGTTTGACCAGCAGACAACACCTGCGCAGGATCCTTATCGTGCCCAAATGGAAGAAGAACAGGCATTTGCACAGATGCGCCGTGATTTTTATGCAGGCAATACCGTGCGCCAGCCTTCCCTGCGCAATCAGGAAAGCCGCGGCAATCATGCGGATATGTTCCGTCAGCTGGAGCATGATTTCTTTGATGCGCCCCAGCGGCAGGCACCTGCACCTGCGCCCGCGCAGCAGAATATGGCCGATCCTGCATCGCTGGATCAGACCCGTCGTTTTTCCATGAGTGTTTACTATAAGGCATCCGCCGATATGGCCGGTGATCCCTATAAGAATACCGCGGCATATCCCCGCTTTGACGAGCGCTACAGCCGTCCGTATGCACAGGCAGCCCAAGCCTATGCGCCTCAAAAAGAGCAAATGCGTCAGCAGACGGCACAGGATCCTTATCGCAGCCGCGGACAGGAACCTTCCATGAAGCAGCCTTCTATGCAGCAGCCTTCTATGCAGGATGCGTATGCGCGTCAGGGTGCATACGATGCTTTTGCAGCTGCACCGCGATACCAAAACGAAAGAGCGGCACGACATGCTGCAGATGATTTTGCGCCTTTGCAGCAGCGTGCGGCGCAGGGTTTTGAAGTACCCCGCGCTGCAGCACACGCACGGGAAGAATTTGATATGGGGGCACACCGCTCTGCATACGGTGCTCATGCAAAGCAGCAACCGGCTTATGAGCACACCGCCTTTGATGCGGAAGCTTATGGACGCAATCATTATGAAGATGCAATGCAGGAGGATCGGACGACTCGTGCAGGGTTTGAGAATGCTTACAAACCGTCGTATGAGCGTGCGCAAGAACCTTCTGCACAGGCTTCTTATGAATCTTCTTATAAACCTTCTTACGAGTCTTCTTTTGACCATCGTTCTTTCGATCA
Source organism: Clostridia bacterium (assembly GCA_017935825.1). GTDB lineage: Bacteria > Bacillota > Clostridia > Christensenellales > Maliibacteriaceae > RGIG9107. Next base: position 3,273 of record JAGBGW010000030.1, on the reverse strand, counting down.
GTCTTCTTTTGAATCGTCGTATGAACGCCGTCATGGATATGAATCTGCCTATGAGCAGCCTGCACAGCAGCATCATGCGGCACAGCAGAATACTTCCCGACACGCTGCAAAGGAAGAATTTGATGGACCTCGTGCCTATTCTTCCTATAAGAATACTGCAAACTATGCCAATGCGCAGCAAGGCGTAAAGCAGGAAAATGCGCAGCAGGAGAATTACCAAAGCCGTTACGAAGGACGTCACGCGCGCCCTGCCCATTCCCGTGAGAATTTCTCTGAGGAAACCTATTCTGCCCAGCAGAATACAGGCCGTCAGACACGTCATGCCAATGTGGCGGACTATCCGCTGTATTCTTCTCAGCACAATGCTTCCGTCCATGTGCCTGCCACCCAGGGCAATCGCAGGATCGTGCTGGTAGCTGACAATGTACCCGTGGATTTCCTTCGCAGCATCGGCGCAACGGGACTGCACAAGGACGGTGACCGGGTGGAATTTTTCTTCAACGGTCAGATGGATCGGTTGATCGTGGCGCTTAGTCAGATGAATGTGCGTGATCTTCGCGTATCCATGGATGTTCCCGTATCCGGCTTTTGATTTTGTATGGAAAAGCCACATGCCAGGCACGGCATGTGGTTTTTCTTTTTGCCATTTCCCGGGAAAAGCTTGTTGGAAGATCGTAACGGTGCTATAATGCAGGCGATAAAACTTGGAGGAAAACTTGTGATGATCCAAACTTCTGGGCGAAATAAGCGCGATATTACAGCGCTTTTTATCATGTTTGCCATGGTGCATGCCACAAATGCACTGTATATTACTTTCATTCCGCTTTATCTGGAAGACCTGGCATTCGGCGCAGCGGTGCGCGGCGTGCTGCTTTCCATCGGACCTTTTGTTTCCGTGCTGACCCAGACCATGTGGGGCGGTTTTGCTGACCGATCCAAAAACAAGGTCAATGTGATGTACATGCTTGCTTTGGGTCTTGTGGTGGTGACCACGCTGTTCCTTGCATCGGATTTTGCACCCATCGACAAAATTCTGCCTGTTTCGATCCGTCCCTACAGAGCACTGATCTTCGTCACGGCGGCGCTGATTTTCTATGCATTTTTCCAGAATCCCATGCTGCCGATGATCGATACCATCTCCATGGAGTACATCAGCCTCCAGCGCCCCAGGGTGAAATACGGTCTGATCCGCACCATGGGCACCACCTCTTACGTTGTGATGGCCTATATCGCAGGTTTGATCGTGGATGCAAGCCCTGCCGGCACCAAGACCATTTTCTATATGTTCTACGTGGTGCTTGCTCTGCTGCTTGTGACACTGTTTTTCGTACCGCCCATCGCAGGTACCCAGAGTACCAGGAAAAAGGTCTCTGCACTTGCACTGTTCCGTGACAAGTGGTTCTGTGTCATGATCGTCATCGCCTTCGTCGTGGGCATGGCATACGGCTTCAACGCATCGTATTATCCCAACTATCTTCGAAACGAGCTCGGCGCATCGGAAACGCTGCTTGGCATCAACACCGCAGTTGGTTCCATGCTGGAAATCTTCCTCTTTATTATCGTGCATAAGATCGCAAAGAAGACGGGCATCGTCAATCTGATTTTGATCTGCATCATCTCCGGCGTGGTGCGCTGGATGAGTCCGGTGCTGACCACTTCCATTCCCGTGCTGATCGTGGTGCAGTTCTTCACCCAGCCCTTCAACTGGGCGCTGATGATCTATGCTGTTGCTATCTATGTGCAAAAGGCAGTGCCGGAACATCTGCACGCAAGAGGGCAGACCATGATCAACATGGTCATGGGTTCCTTCGGTCGTATCGCAGGCAGCCTGCTTGGCGGCTGGCTCATCGGCATGTGGGGATCGGGCAGCGAGCCTCGCGTGTATCTGATCATGACAATCGCCTGTGCCATCATTCTGGTATTTGCCATCGTCATGTTTTATCGATTTGGCTGGAGACCCAACCGCGAGCCCGACGAGCTTCGTCTGGAAGAAGGCTCCGTCATTTAAAAACACAATGCCTCGGTGTGCATCTGCACCGAGGTATTTTAAGAGATCAAAAAGTATACACTTTTTGGTCTCTTTTTCTGTTGTCTGCGGATAAAAATGCTGATATGATGTGTTTAATGAATATTACTGGAGAAAACCGTATGAAAAACAACAAGAAAGACATCATCTCCCTTTCCATGCTGCATGCCATGCTGCACGCAGGCAACGCCATTTACATGGCATTCATTCCGCTGTTTTTGGTGGATCTGAACTTTGACCCTGCACAGCGCGGCGTGCTGATGTCCATTGGTCCTTTTGTCGCCATGCTGACCCAGACCATGTGGGGCTCCGTCAGCGACCGTGCAAAAAACAAGGTGCGCGTGGTGTACATCATGGCACTGGGCGTCATGGTTTCCATGGCAGGTTTCCTGCTTGCAGGCAAAGTGCCAAGCTATGCCACCGTATTTGTGGCTGCGGCGATGATGATGTATGCCTTCTTCCAGACTCCCATCATGCCCGTGCTTGACACCGTGACGATGGAGTATATTTATAAGGAACGCCCCAGCATTCCCTACGGCGTCATCCGCACCATGGGCACCATCGCATACGTGGTGGCGGCGCTTGTCATCGGCCGCATCGTGGATGCAAGCGACATGGGTATTTCTATTGCGTTCTACATTTATATGATCTTCCTTGCTGTGATGATCGCAGCAGCTCTTGCGGCGCCGCCCATTGCAGGTACCCAGCGTGAAAAGCAGAAGGCATCGGTACTGGAACTTTTGAAGGACAAGTGGTTTGTGCTGCTGATCCTGATCGCGTTTGTGGCAGGTACGGCAAACGGCTTCCACAGCTCCAACTTCGTAAACTATCTGCGCGATGGTCTTGGTGCAAGCGAAAGCATGGTTGGCTTTGCTACTTCCATGAGCGCGGTGCTTGAGATCTTCATCTTCCTGATGATCCACAAGGTGACCAAGAAAGTGGGCATCATCAACCTTGTCATCATGTGCGTGGTGGCAGGCGCCCTTCGCTGGCTTTGCACCGGTACCATTACGTCCATCCCCGTGCTGATTTTTGTCCAGCTTTTGTTCCATCCCCTTGCATGCCCGATTTTGATCTACGCCATGGGTGTGTATATTCAGAAAGCTGTGCCCGACCATCTGCATGCACGCGGTCAGGTCACCGTCAGCATGGTCATGACCTCTGTTGGCCGCATCGTGGGTTCCCTTGGCGGCGGCTGGCTTCTTGGCAAGTGGGGCACGGGCTCCGAACCCAAGGTTTACTTCATT
>JAGBGW010000240.1 GCA_017935825.1 Clostridia bacterium | reverse complement strand
GGTCTCCCCGAACAGGCACCCTGCCTTCTGTATTTCCATGGCGGTGGTTTCGTGCTGGGGGCGGCAGGGTATCACTATAAAAACGCGGTGTGCTATGCAAAAGAAGCTGGCTGCCGCGTGGTCTTTCCCATCTATCGGCTGGCGCCCGAGCATCCTCACCCCGTGTTTTTTGAGGATTGCTACGCCGCGCTGTGCTGGGCGTACGACCATGCAAAAGAACTTCGGATCGACACCGAACGCATGGCAGTGGGCGGCGACAGTGCAGGTTCCACGCTGGCAGTTGGCGTGTGCCTGATGGCGCAGGAGCGAAAGCATCCCGTGCACTTTTGCTTCCAGATGCTGCCGTATCCCTTCCTGGATGCCCGAAATGAGAGCGAATCCTGCAGGCGGTTCACCGACACACCCATGTGGAATTCCACGCTGTCGGACCGCATCGGACCCATGACGTGTGCGGACAAAAATGCGGCAAATTACATCTGGTATTCGCCGGTGGAAGCGGAAGATTTCTCTTTCATGCCGCCTGCCTATATCGAGACGGCGGAGTTTGACTGCCTCCACGATGACGGCATTTTGTATGCGGAATTGCTCCAAAGGGCAGGCATTGACGTGGAGCTGAACGAAACGCGGGGCACCATGCACGGCTTTGACATTGCACAAAACGCGCCCACCACAAAGCAGACACTGCAAAGAAGAATCGAATATATGCGCCGTATGCTTTAAAAACGCAGGGCAATAACGATTGAAACGGGTAAAAAGCTGTGTTATGCTTGAAAAAGAAATCTTTGTACGGAATAAAGGAGTACCTCCATGGCATGTCTTTGGTGTAAAACAGCAGAACTGAAAGATAGGGTCTGCCCTAACTGCGGTAAGTTTTTCTACAGCGATCAGGAAATGGAGGTTATCGTGGGCGCGTCCAATCTGCCGCGCATCCGCATTTTATTTTCCTTGACCGATCGCTATATCATTATCCATAAAGCCAAGCACTTTGAGCAGTCCAACAATGGTCTGGGCTTGATCGGCGGCGCAGTTGCCGCTGCTATCGTCACCACTGCCAAAGAGGGCAAGATGGCATATGGCTTCTATGGTCTGCATGAGCTTCGCGAGGCGATCTATCCCTATCATAACAAGAAGTTCAAAAAGAAGATTGCCATCAAGCTGGTCTTCCTTGACGGCAGCGAAATAATCCTGACCCGCTGGGATGATCAGCTGATGCAGAAAATCAGCGATTTTATGGCGGCAAGCGGTGTGAAGATCGTGGACGGTACCAACCAAAATTATGGCGAAGTGTTCTGCTCCACGCCCATCGTCAATGACGACACCGTGGGTCTTCGTGTCTGCGCCGACATCGCACCCCATATCAAGATGATGAAGGGCAATTTTGTTGCACCCGTCATGGCAGGTGCCCCTGCGCCCAAGGTTGTTGCACAGCCTGCACCCAAACCTGCCGCCCCCAAGGCGATCACCACGGTGGCGGAACTGAATCTTTCCGTCAAAACCTACAATATGCTCCTTCGCCTTGGTGTGGATCAGTTGCCAGAGCTTACCGTATGCAGCCGTGAGGCATTGCTGGTCAACGGATTTACCGAAGCCCAGGTTGCGGAAATCGAAGCGCGCCTGCAGGCCAACGGTCTTTCCCTGACCAAGAAGAGGGAAGGTGTCAAGCCGGCCGCGCCTGTAGCACCTGCCCCTGCGCCTAAGCCCGTGGAACCTGCACCTGCGCCTGCTCCCAAACCTGCAGAACCTGCACCTGTGGCACCTGCGCCGCAAAGCGAAGCACGGCATAGTGCGGAACGCTTCGATCAGGTCTTTGATGCAGGACTCAGCCGCGTGATGGAAATTGCATCTTCCACCCGTGAAGAACTGATTGCAAAGGGCATGTCGCCTGAAGCTGTGGATGAGTTGGAAGACGTTCTGGAGGACCATGGACTTTCCCTTGCCGAGCCCGAAATCCCTGCCCGTCCCGAAAAGATCGAGGAATTGGAACTGGGCATCATGCCGTTTGCTCATCTTTTCAAACTGGAGATCACCATGGTGGATCAGCTTGTTGCCTTGTCCCGTGAGGAGCTGATGGGCAAGGGTGTCGACGACCAAAGCATCGATCAGATCGAAGCACGCTTGGGTGCATTCGGACTTTGTCTTGCACAGTCTGCGCCGATTGCAGAGCCTGTGCAGATTCCCGAACCTGCACCTGTACCCGAGCCGCAGAGGGAAGAGGCGCCTGCAATTCCCAAACGGGCCCCCAACGTAAAATTCTGTCGCAACTGCGGTGCAAAGCTTCGAAGAAGCGACAACTTCTGCGTGGAATGCGGCGCAGACCAGCGATAACGCAAAAATTACAAACCCATGGACGATACCATGGGTTTGTTTTGTTTTACGATATGACATGTTTGTTATGAAGCGGAAACATCTGTCATTTTTCTTCGATGTGTGATATAGTATAGGCAATAGCTTACAGAATCTGTCCAAACTGACAGAACAAACGGAGGAAAATAGTATGAATAAGCGTGAACGTTTTATCGCTGCATTCCACGGTCAGCCTGTAGACCATGTGCCGGTTTCCATGTGGAAGCACGTCCCTGCAGAGCTTTGGGATGACGACGAGGCATTTGTCCAGTACCAGACCAAGTTTGTCCATGAAAGCGACGTGGACTTCCTTAAGATGTCCGCCGACAAGTACTTCACCTGGGCTGCTCCCATCCTCGAGGGCATCGAAAACGCAGACGACCTTTACAAGATCGAGCCCCTTGGCGCAGACCATCCCTTCATCCGCAACCAGATCACCCGTGCAAAGCGTCAGGTGGAACTGCTGGAAGGCGAAGTGCCCTGCATCCATCTTGTGTTCTGTCCGCTTAGCTACCTTCGTTTGAAGGTGGGTTATCCCATGATGATGAAGCTGATCCGCGAAAATCCCGAGGCAATGAAGTATGCACTGAACGTGATCGCAGAGGACGTAAAGCATCTGGTAAAGGGTTATCTTACCGAAGCCGGTGTGGACGGCATTTTCTACAGCGTACAGAACGGCGAGCAGAACCGCTTCACCTATGAAGAATATCGCGATTGGGTGGCACCCAGCGACAAGGCTGTGCTTGAATATGCCAATACCTTGAGCGACATGAACTGCATCCACTTCTGCGCATGGGAAGAGATCCCCAACCGTCTGGAAGCATGGAGCGACTACCATGCAGCCGTCATCAGCTTCTCCCGCATGTTCGACATCGACAATATCGAAGATGCAAAGAAGCACTTCGGCACCACGGTTTGGAGCGGCTTTGACAACCGCGTTGGCGGCCTTCTTTTCACCGGTACCCGTGAAGAAATCGAAGCGGAAACCGCCCGCCTGATCGAAGAAGGCGGCAAGCAGGGCTTCATCCTTGGCGCAGACTGCAGCATCGATAACTCCCTGCCCACCGAGCGCATCCGCTGGGTCGTGGAAGCAGCAAGAAAAATCTGAGCGAATTGGTGTCCAATTCGCAGTGAAGTTGCTTCGCAGTGAAGCGACTGACGTCATAAAGCGCAGGCTTTGCCTGCATGAAGTGTTTCCTTCGGGAACGATTTGATTGATTAAAAATGGAAAACAGACGGTTGTGTTTTCAACCGTCTGTTTTTTTTCTGATTCAATCTTTCTGCACCCGATCGGGCAATGTGATAAACAATCTTGCAAGTTCCTCTTCGGATTCTTTGAAATCATCCTCGATCCAATGGAAGATGATTCCTGCACTTGCGCCTGAAAACATGGCGCGGTAGTAGGGGGAGATATCCGCATCCTGTCCGCACAATAGGGGGATCAGGTCGGATTCGATCTGGCGGAAGAAGTAGTAGAGCATGTTGTGCTGACTCAAAGTGATGAAAATATCGCGATGCTCCTTGATAAAGCGGAATCTTGGCAGCAGAAAGGCGAGCACCTGCGAGCGATCCGTCACGCGAAGCAGCACATGCTCCTGCTGAAAAAACTCGCGGTACAGCGTGCAGATGTATTGGCACAGTATTTCTTCCTTGCTTGCGTAATTGCGGTAGAAGCTGGATCGGCTGACACCTGCAAGTTTGATGATCTCGCTGATGGTGATCTGCGCAAATGCTTTCTTTTTCATCAATTGCAGCAGTGCCACCGCCATGGCTTCGCGCATGGTTTCGTTGTAAGTCATGTTTTTCATGGAACAGATTTCCCCGTTTTGTGTCAACGCAATAGATATCCATTTACTTATTAGGATGAATTTGCTATGATGTGCTCGTCAATGAAGGCTTTGTCCACATTATAGCACAAAGAAAGGACTTTTATCAAAATGCAGTTGGAAAACAAAAAGATCATCGTCACCGGCGGTACCCGTGGTATCGGCGCAGCAACCGTTAAGCTCTACGTCAAGGAAGGCGCACAGGTCGTTTTCTGCGGCACCAACGACGCTCGCGGTAAGGAAACGGAAGAACTTGTAAACTCTCTGGGCTTTGCAGGTCACGCAACCTACATCAATTGCAACATCGCTTCCAAGGAAGCTGTCGATGCATTCTTTGCAAAGGCAATGGAGATCCTCGGCGGTCTTGATGTCCTTGCAAACGTTGCAGGCGTAGAGGCAAACAACGCAGCTGAGAACTTCACCAAGGAAAACACCGAGTTCCTGATGGACGTAAACGTCTACGGCACCGTCTACACCAACCAGGCAGCATACAAGATCTTCAAGGCAAACGGCGTTGAAGGTTCCATCATCAACTATGCTTCCGACGTTGCTCTGTCCGGCATGCCCAACGGCGCAATGTATGCAGCAAGCAAGGGCGCAGTTCTTGGCTGGAGCCGCTCCATCGCTATGGAATGGGGTATCGAAAGCAACGTACGCACCAATTGCGTCAACCCCACCATCCGTACCGAGATGTACAACCAGTGGCTGGAGACCGTTGATCCTGCTGTGAAGAAGATGCATCTGGAAGGCCTCAAGCGCCGTTATCCCATCGACGGCATGATGGGCGATGCAGAGCGCGACTGCGCACCGATCATGGTATTCCTTGCTTCCGAAGGCTCCCGTTACATCAACGGTCAGATCTTCTGCGTCAACGGCGGCGCAACCATGGTTCGCTAAAAGCCAAATTGGGCATCTTCTCTTCGGAGAGGATGCCTTTTTTATTTTGCAAACATTTTGTACCTGTTGGACGGGCGACAATACAACCGCATTAATAGCGTTGAAGAAACGGGGAAAACTTCGTATAATAAATGTATCTTGAAAAGGAATGAAGAAGCAATGCAGACAGGACTTGTTCTGGAAGGCGGTGGTATGCGCGGCATCTACACCGCAGGCGTGCTGGACGTGTTTTTGGAAAATGAAATAGCCTTCGACGGTGTCATCGGCGTGTCCGCTGGCGCCATCCACGGCTGTTCCTATTTGTCGGGACAAAGGGGCAGAAGCATTCGCTATTACCTGAAGTACTGCGCAGACCCGCGCTTTATGAGCCTTCGAAGCCTGATCAAAACAGGCGACCTGGTGGGAGTGGACTTCTGTTATCACGAACTGCCCGAGCAGCTGGACGTCTACGACAACGACGCCTTTTTGAAGAACCCTGCCGCATTCTATACCGTGGTCACCAATGTGGAAACGGGACAGGCGGAATATCTGCAGCTGCACGACATGTTCCGCGATATCGACATCCTGCGCGCATCAGCGTCCATGCCCTTTGTCTCACGCATCGTGCAGGTGGGGGATAAAAAGTACCTCGACGGCGGCTGCGCCGACAGCCTGCCCATCCGCGCGTTTCAAAAGATGGGGTATGAGAAAAACGTGGTGGTGCTGACCCGCGACATCCACTATCGAAAGAAGAAGGAATTTCCGCGCTTTGCACTTTGGATGTACCGCAAATACCCTGCATTCTGCCGCGTGATGGAGAAGCGGTTTTCCGATTACAACGAAACCGTGGAGGAGATTTTGCGCCTTGAACAAGAGGGGAAGATCTTCGTCATCCGTCCCGATGCACCGCTGATCATCGGAAGAACGGAACATAACCCCGAAAAAGTACAGCAGGTTTACGATACGGGACGGCAAAGTGCCCTCCGTGCCCTTACAGATTTGAAGACATTTTTGACAGAATAAAGGTAATACAATGCCCAATTTGATTGAGATCACAGATTTTAACGATCCTGCGCTGGATGTGTATGCGCGCCTTTCCGAAGCGCAGCTGGTCAACCGCGACGACCCCGAAAACGCCATGTTCATTGCCGAAAGCCCTTTGGTCATCGGTCGTGCGCTGGATGCAGGGTACGAGCCCGTGTCCATCCTGATGGAGAAAAAGCATATTGAGACCCAAGGTAAGGAGATTTTGCAGCGCGTAGGGGATATCCCTGCCTATACGGCGGAATTTGACGTGCTGACACAGATCACAGGCTTCAAACTGACCCGTGGTATGCTCTGCGCCATGAAAAGAAAGCCACTTGCCCCTGTGGAAGCTGTGTGCAAAAACGCAGCGCGCATCGCCGTGCTGGAGGACGTGGTCAACCCCACCAATGTGGGCGCCATCATGCGCTCTGCCGCGGCGCTTTGTATCGATGCGGTGCTGCTGACATCCGCCTGCAGCGACCCTCTGTATCGCCGCGCCATCCGTGTCAGCATGGGCACCGTGTTCCAGGTCCCGTGGACACTGATCGAGGGCGAGGACTATGTCTCTCAATTGAAAGAACTGGGCTTTGCCACTGCCGCCATGGCGCTTTGTGACCGCTCGGTGAGCATCCGTGACGAAGCCTTGGCAAAGGAAGCGCGTCTTGCACTGATCCTCGGCACCGAGGGGGAGGGACTTCGCGATTCCACCATCGATTCCTGCGACTACACCGTCAAAATTCCCATGTCCCACGGCGTGGATTCCCTCAATGTGGCGGCGGCAAGTGCGGTTGCCTTCTGGCAGATC
>JAGBGW010000239.1 GCA_017935825.1 Clostridia bacterium | reverse complement strand
GGTGGTGGGACGAAATGAGGTCTACTGCATCGTGCGCGAGCGTATCTGCAAGGTCGACCCCTACGCACGCCTTAAAGCGGACGAATAAACCACATCGAATATTTTATTTCAGGAGGCATTTTTCATGCTTACGATTTTACAAAGCATTATTCTGGGTCTTGTACAGGGCATGACGGAGTTTTTGCCCGTCAGTTCCTCCGGTCATCTTGTGCTGACGGAAAAACTGATGAATGTGCAGACGGAAGAACTTTTCTTCTTCAACATCATGCTGCATGTGGGTACTTTGGTTGCAGTATGCGCATACTACTGGCGTGACATTCTGGCACTTTTGAAAAAGCCCTTCCAGAAGCTTACGTATATGCTGATCATCGCAACCGTGCCTGCCGTTATTGTGGCAGTGCTGCTTGGCGATGCCATCGAGGCAGCCTTCGGCGGCAAATTCCTTGGCGTATGCTTCCTGATCACTGCAGTGGTTCTTTTCTTAAGCGAACGCGTGGCGAGCAACAAATACCCCCGTACGCTGGATAAGATGAACTGGATCGATGCACTGTTTATCGGTCTTGCACAGGCATTTGCCATCTTCCCCGGCATTTCCAGAAGCGGCAGCACCATTGCAGCTGCAGTCAGCCAGGGGCTTGACCGAAAAGAAGCAGGCAAATTCTCCATGCTGATGAGCGCAATTGCAATCGTCGGTTCCACTGTGCTGGAAGTTCCCGATGTATTGGAACAGGGGCTTGTGGGCGTATCCATCCCCGGTATGCTGCTGGGTATGCTGGCTGCCGCAGTTTCCGGCTACTTTGCAATCGGCCTTCTGAATCTGGTGCTGAAGAAAAACGGTCTTCGTTACTTCTCCTACTACATGATCCTGATCGGCATCGTCACCATTGCAGGTCAATTCATTGGTTTCCTTTGATTCGAACAAGTGGCTCCGCCACTTGCTCGAGTTTTACATACTTTCCCTCTCGCCCATTCGGGCTCCCGGGCGGGAAAGTATAACAGAATGAAAACCTCCGGTTTTCTCCGTTTCGGCGTACATGCCGCCGAAGCCGGATGTTACATGAAGGGGTACCCCCCTTCATAATCCCATTGGATTTTTAAAATGTAAATATTTTATCTGAAAGGATGAAACAACATGCTTAAATTCTCTCAGATGCCGTATGACCGCCCCGATATTGAGGCGGTCATGCTGCAAATGAACGAACTTTGTGACAAAATGCAGGCTGCAAAAACGTATGCAGAGGCAAAGGAAATTTTCCTTGCCTTTGATGAACTGAGCGCAGAGTTCAACACCCCCTGCACCCTTGCCTATGTGCGCCACCAGCTGGACACCGCCGACGAATTCTATGACAAAGAAGTGGAGTTCATCGACGAGGAAAGTCCCCGTCTTCAGGAGTACTCCCAGCGCTGGGCACAGATCCTTGTGGATTCTCCCTGGCGCAAGCAGCTGGAGGAAGAATACGGCGCACTGCTTTTTGTCAACATGGAGCTGGAGCTGAAGAGCTTCTCACCTGAGATTATCGAGGATCTGCAGCTGGAAAACCGCCTTTGCACCGAGTATGATAAGCTCCTTGCTTCCGCACAAATTCCCTTTGAGGGACAGCCCCGTACCCTTGCCCAGATGACGCCCTTCAAGCAGAGCGCAGACGACAACGTCCGCCGCGCCGCATGGGAGGCAGAAGCCGCATTCTACACCGAGCATGGCGAGGAACTGGACCGCCTCTACGACGAGCTGGTACGCGTCCGCGACCGCATGGCAAAGAAGCTTGGCTACGACAATTTCGTGGAGCTTGGCTACTGCCGCATGCAGCGCAACTGCTACGACAAGGACGACGTAGCTGCATTCCGCGCAGGTGTTATCCGCCACATCGTGCCCCTTGCAGACCGCCTGTATAAAGCACAGGCCCAGCGCCTTGGTGTGCCCTATCCCCTCAGTTTCAACGACATGGCGCTGAACTTCCGTTCGGGCAATGCAAAGCCCTGCGGTACGGCCGACGATATCCTTCGCGAAGCAAAGGCATTCTATCACGACCTGTCCGAAGAAACTGCCGAATTTATCGACTTCCTCTACGAATACGACCTGCTGGACGTCCTTGCAAAGAAGGGTAAAAGCGGCGGCGGCTTCTGCACCGACCTTGGCACTTACGATGCACCTTTCATCTTTGCAAACTTCAACGGCACCTCGGGCGATGTGGAGGTCATGACCCACGAGGCAGGTCACGCATTTGCATCCTACATGGCACGCGGTGTCCGTCCCCGTGCGCTGTGCTGGCCGGGCTTGGAATCCTGCGAGATCCACTCCATGAGCATGGAGTTCTTCTCCTGGCCCTGGGCGGAGCGCTTCTTCGGTGAGGAGGCAAACAAGTTCCGCTTCAGCCATCTGGCAGATGCATTGACGTTCATCCCCTACGGCACCATGGTGGATCACTTCCAGCATGAGGTCTATGAGAATGCCGCCTGCACCCCTGCCGAGCGCCACGATATCTGGAGAAAGCTTCTCGGTATCTACATGCCCTGGGTGCGTCTTGACGACGGGCTTGCATTCTACGGCGAGGCAAAGGGCTGGCAGAGACAGCACCACATCTACGAGCGCCCCTTCTACTACATCGACTACTGCCTTGCACAGAGCATTGCACTGCAGTTCTGGGCAGCAGCGCAAGCAGACCAGAAGGATGCATGGGCTCGCTATATGACCCTCGTCTCCCACGCAGGCACCAAGAACTACCGTGAGCTTGTCCAGTCCGCAGAATTGAACGTTCCTTTCGATGAGAACGCCCTTCGCGACGTGGCAAATACCGCAAACAGGTATCTGGATGAGTTTGATATGACAACAATCAAGTAAAGCAAAAAACGCACAGGTTTTCCGCCTGTGCGTTTTCTATTGAAATTATTGTATAGTTCATATATTTTATTTATAATATACCCAATATATTACAAGGAGACTTTACCATGTCTTTAAATTCAATTTTTCTTGTATTTTTTGCAGTTCTGGCAATTATTGCAGGTTGGGGTATTGCACGTATCAGTGCTCCGAGTAGTAAACTGAACGGATTGTTTGTCACATTGGGCATCACTGCACTTGTAACCATAGTCTGTCTTTTGTTTATTTCTCTTTTTACCTTCAAGATTAAAGTCCTTCTTGCCCGTCTTGGTGTCAGCATCGTTTGTTTCCTGATTGGTTTTATCCCCACCAACAGAATCGGCAGTAAGAAAACTTCACGCGCTATTTCCAACACTGCAGTTATGAAGTCCGCGCTTGATATTTGCAAGGAAAAGAACATCGTTGCTGTTCAGGTATTGCCCACAGAACTTCGTTTCTTTGACAGGATTCAAAAGGTTCGTGATTGTGAAAGTTGGACGACCAATACGGAAACTGCCGATGAACGCGAATGCCAGCAGAAGGCTGCAGACTTTTCGCACAACCCCGACAATATTCCCTTTGCCGCTTCACGTCCTGTGCATGTACTGCGTTTTGCAGACATGAATTATCCCCCACTGACATCCGGCGCAGATGGACTTTTTGCCGGTGCTTTGGCTGATAATATCCCCGGTTTCACCAGCGCTGCGCACTTCGCACATTTCTTCTACTATACTGTTTCCGGCGGTTACACAGGAAGCACATTCCATTATGATTCTACCACAGGCACAGGATATGCCAGTGGTGCCCCTGTTAAGAAAACTCGTCATTCTCAGACGGCGTACAGCGACCACGTTGCTTACAGCAAGCAAGCGCTCGAAGCATTGAAACAACCGAAAAAAGCCGAAGAAGCACCTAATATGAATAGTTGGAACATTTAACCCCCTCAGTCTCACTATGTTCGACAGCTCCCCCGCTAAAGCAGGGGCGCCTTTTTTATCCATATCACAACGAAAGGCGGAAGCCTTTCTCATAACTTTTCCGCAGGCAAATCTAAACTGTAAACTCTAAACTAAAAAAGAGCTGCTCGAAAAAGCAGCTCTTTTTGACTCTTAGTTTTCTCTCTTATCACCCCAGAAGAACAGTGCAACGGTGCCGGGGCCGGTGTGGCTGCCGATGACGGTACCGATGGAATTGATAACAACCTTGCCGTTAAGCTTGGGGAATTTTTCCTCAACCAGCTTTGCAACAGCCTTTGCATCTTCCTCGCAGGCAGAGTTGGAAATGTAGCACTTGCCGCTGTAATCAAGACGATCTTCTGCCAGTTCTTCCATCTTGGCAACTGCCTCGGTGATGGCGCGTGCCTTGCCGCGGATCTTGTGACGGGGGATCAGATGACCCTCATGGTCCACGTTCATCAGGGGGCAGATTTTAAGCATGGTGCCCACAAAACCGGAGGTCTTGGAGATACGGCCGCCCTTGATGAAGAACGTAAGGTCGGAAGAGAAGAACCAGTGGTGCAGCTTCAGCTTGTTTTCCTCTACCCAATCCAGCAGCTGGTCGATATCCATACCTTCGTCGCGCAGGTCAGCAAGACGATCCATCAAAAGACCGAAACCGGAGGATGCTGCCAGGGAGTCCACAACGTACAGCTTACGCTCGGGATACTTCTCGCGAAGTTCCGCTGCTGCAATGCGTGCGGAGTTGTAGGAGCCGGAGATGCCGGAAGAAAGGGTCAGATGCAGCACATCCTTGCCCTCTTTCAAAAAGCTTTCGAAATACTCGCCATAGCGATCTGCATTGATCTGGCTGGTCTTGGTATCTGCACCGTCCACCATTGCCTGATAAAACTTATCAAAGGGCATGGACACACCAAGGTCGTCGGGATAGGTCACGCCGTCAAGATCGTAGGTAAAGCAAATGTAGTGCAGGTCTCTTTTTTCAAAATGTTCACGGGACAGGTCTGCAGTGGAGCAGCAGCTCAATACGAAATCAGCCATGGGAATAGGATCCTTTCTTCAAGTCAAAATAGGGAATCAGCCTGCAAGCAAGCTACAGGCGAAAATGCCCGTGGCGATGAGGCCAAGTACAACCCAGATGAAGGGAATGAAGGTCAGCCACCATGCAACACGTGCCATAATGTGGGTACCTTTTTTCAGAGTATGGTTTTTATTGCCTGCAGCCACATGCTGGCGATTGATGCCGATCAGATTCAGTGCGGCGCATACCACACCCAAAAACGCCATGACAAAGAGGCTGAAGTTCCAGGTAATTTGTGCATAAGGGAAAAACATCACAAGCGAAACACCGCCAAAGACGAAAGAACTGCTTGTTCTTCGAACCGCCTTTTTATCCTTTTTCGTCATCGCTGCCTCCTTATCTTTTGCGCAAGCAAAAAATACTTTCAGAATTCAGGGGGAATTCTTTGGTTATCATTATACACCATAAACGAATATCTGTCATGCAATCCGTAACATTTCCTTTAAAAAACGTTTGTATCCGTTGACAAAATTGGCATCGAGGGCTACAGTGGATATTGGTAAAACTTTTTTGGAGGGTCGTTATGAGTCAGCAAAACACTCCCGACAACTGCACACACAACTGCGATACTTGTACGGCAAACTGCTCGTCCAAGGCAAATAATAACGAAGCACCCGATTTCCGCGCACATCTGAACGCTGCAAGCTCCGTGAAAAAGACCATCGGTGTCGTCAGCGGCAAAGGCGGCGTAGGTAAATCCCTTGTCACTTCCATGCTGGCGGTTCTGCTTAGAAGACATGGTCTTCGCACCGCTGTGCTGGATGCGGATATCACCGGTCCTTCCATTCCCGCCATGTTCGGCGTACACGATCAGATCTACGGCTCTGAAGAGGGCATCATCCCTGCAAGTTCCGTCACCGGCATCGATCTTATGAGCATCAACCTGCTGCTGGAGCAGGAGAATCAGCCCGTCATCTGGCGCGGTTCCATCATCTCCAACACCGTCAAGCAGTTCTACAGCGAGGTCGTCTGGCGCGACATCGACTGCATGCTGGTTGACATGCCTCCGGGCACCGGCGATGTACCCCTTACCGTGTTCCAGTCCCTGCCCCTTGACGGCATCATCATCGTGGCAACTCCGCAGGAACTGGTTGGCATGGTTGTCTCCAAGGCTGTTGAGATGGCAAAGATGATGAACGTGCCGATCCTCGGCATCGTACAGAACATGTCCTACATCACCTGCCCCGACTGCGGCAAGAAGATCTACATGTTCGGCGAAGTGGGTGCAGAAGCCGTGGCTGAAAAGTACGATCTGCCCCTTCTTGCCAAGATCCCCATGGATCCTGCCCTTGCAGGTCTTTGCGACGCAGGCAAGATCGAATACTTCGACGGCGACTGGATGGATGAGGCTGTACAAGTCATCAAAAATCTGGACTAAAAAGATCAAAGCAATGTGCGAAACTTTCGCGCATTGCTTTTTATTTTGACTATATTAAATTTTCTTAACGACCATAGGCAAACGAATCGATTGTGGTATACTATGCTAAAGAAGTTTGGCATAAAATTCTACAATCCTTTCACAACCTAAAAAAGGAGAACCCATCCATGAGCGATCCGCAGACCGAAAAACGCCGTAAGTTTATTATCAACGTGGTGTACTTTGTACTCATCGCCGCCGTCGTCATCTTTACCGTGCGCTATGGCTTAAAGGCAATTTTGCCCTTCGTGTTTGGTCTTGTGGTATCGATGGTACTGCAGCCGATCATCCGCTTCTTTACAAAGAAGTGCCATTTGAAAAAGAAATTTGCAACGGTACTGTCGCTGGTACTTTTCTACTGCACCATCGGTGTACTGCTGGCATTCATCTGCGTGGAGCTTGCAGCTACCGCAACGGAGCTGATCGCAAATATCCCCGACTACTATACCAACACCGTGGCGCCTGCGCTTGAAAACTTTGCTTTTAATCTGGAACACACGCTGAAAAACTGGTTCCCCGACCTGACAACCACCATCGATGATACCATCGCAGAATTCTCCGGTTCCCTTGGCAGCACCTTGACCACGCTTTCCAAGTCACTGCTCGGCACCGCAGCAAACATGGCAGGCAAACTGCCCCGGATGCTGCTGAATACCTTGATCGCCATCATTTCTTCCTTCTTTATTTCGCTGGATTATTTTGACATCACCCACTTCCTGCTGCGCCAGATGAACTCCCGCACAAGATCGTTGGTCATCCGCGTTAAGAACGAACTTGGTTCTACCTTGATCAAGTATCTTAAATCCTACTCCCTGATCCTTGGTTGGACATTCATTGAGCTTATCATCGGTCTTTCCATCATGAAGGTACACAATGCAGGATTGATCTCTTTGGTCATTGCAGTGTTTGACATCCTGCCCGTCATCGGCAGCGGTCTGTTCCTTCTGCCCTGGACAGTGGTCAGCTTCATCATCGGCGATATCGGACGTGGTATCGGACTTCTTATCCTCTACCTTATCATCACTATCGTGCGCAACATCATCGAGCCCCGCATCGTGGGCGAGCAGGTGGGTCTACCTGCCATTGTGACACTGATGGCAATGGTCGTCGGTACCTATCTTTTTGGCGGCATCGGTCTTCTTGGTCTGCCCGTGGCACTTGCAATCATCAAATCCTTGAACGATCAGGGTGTCATTAACCTGTATCGCGACGTGGCAGATACCAATGCAGACGATGGTCCCAAAGGCGACTTTTTCACGCGGCTTTTGCAGACTTTGAAAGAGAATGCACAAAAGAACAAGCAAATGATGCAGAAAAAGAAACAGTAACGGCAATCAAAAAAGCCAATCCGATCGGATTGGCTTTTTTTCATCCTCGAAGACCTTTAGGGTAGAGATTTTTCGCTCTGCCCTTTTTGATGCGTACACCGCCTGCGGCGCAGCCTTCGATCATGACAACGGCATGACCATCGGCCATGCCCTCTGCATCCAGCTCCTCGCCGCGCAGATAGGCCGCTGCACGGGGATCGTCCATGGAAAGTTCCAGCTTATGCAGAAAATATTTGCCCATGGCGCTGAAGAAATGGTGATGCGGAATCATACGGCCTTTTTCCACCGTGCCGATGGCAGTACCGATGCGAAGAGGGCGCACACTTTGCGGCAATTCCACGCGGTCATAAGGCACCAGCACAAGGGTATCTTTGTGCAGCAGCACTTCCCCATCGTATTTGCCCAAAGTCTCCTTCAAAAACGCATCGCAGAGTTTCTGCATGTCCTTGGTGGGTCGTGACAAAGCCGCATCCTTCCCCTTGGCACGGGGTACTTCCCCATCGCCTTTTTGCAGCACAGCCAAAAACTGCCCTTCGCCGCAGCCAAGGTAGGGATAGTAGCGTCTGGAATTTTCGTAAGAAATGCCGTCAATATCCATGCCGGGTGCACTATGCTGTACCACAGGATCTTTGGCAGGAACAAGTGTGTAGCCAAGCTCGTTTACCAGCCAGGCTGTCACATATTCATTTTCCTGTGCGGAAAAGGTGCAGGTGGAATAGACAAGATAGCCGCCTGCTTTGAGCATTTTATCCGCCTGTGTCAGGATTTCCATCTGGCGCTGTGCGCAGCCGTCGCTTCGTTCAGGCGCCCATTCGTTCATTGCCTCGGGGTCCCGTCGAAACAGTCCTTCGCCCGAGCAGGGTGCATCCACCAAAATGGCATCAAACGCGCCTGCAAGGTGTTTTGCCAGCACATCGGGCGCAGCATTGGTGACGGCAATACGCCCCATGCCCATGCGCTCTGCATTGGAAAGCAGTGTTCTTGCACGGGAAGGCACGATCTCGTTGCTGACGAGGAAGCCATCCGTCAATCGGCAGGCAAGCTGATGGGTCTTGCCGCCGGGGGATGCACACAAATCCAGCACATGCCAATCGCTTTGCCAGTTCAGTGCAGATACGGGCTGCATGGCGGCAGGCTCCTGCGCATAATACATGCCGATGCGATGGGCAATGTCGTTGCCGCTGAATTCGCCTGCCGCGTAAGCCCCCTCTTCCCAGGGGATGGGGTCTTTGGCAGGTGCATGCGCCAAAGCGGAATCGTCCACCTTCAGGCTTCCCATGCGGATGGCGCGCACGCGCGGTGCATCCAGGCTCTTCAAAAAAGCCGCCTCGTCAAAAGACGGGATGCTTCTCATTCGTTCCAGAAAACCTTCGG
>JAGBGW010000238.1 GCA_017935825.1 Clostridia bacterium | reverse complement strand
GTTTAATCCCATGCAAAGGATGCTATACTATATACATAAGATGGGAGGTAGATCGTTTTGATCCATGAAGATATCATCTGCCGCGTGCTGGATGAGGCGGCGCGCTATGGTGCGGATTTTGCAGAACTTTATGTGGAAGACACCCACACCAATACCATTTCCATGACCGACCTGCGCGTGGAAGATGCAAATTATGTCAGAAAACGCGGCGCAGGTGTCCGCGTCGCCATCGGCATCGTGCAGTCCTATGCCTATACCGCGGATTTGTCGGAGGATGGACTGCTTTCCTGCGTACGTGCAGCTTGTGCGGCACTGCCCAAGGCTGATGCCGCCTCCACGCAGGCAGCCCGTGCCCTTCGCACCTACGGCATGCAGGAAAAACAGCATTTTTCCACCATCACCAACGATGCCCGTGTTGCCCTTGTGCGTGATATGTGTGCATCGGCAAAGGCGTATTCCAATCAAATCGTGCAGACCGGCGGCTCTTATATCGATGTGACCAGCCATGTTTTTGTGGCAAATAACTTCGGTCTTCGCGCCTATGACGTGCGCCCCCGTACAAGAGTCAGCGTCCAGGCCATTGCAAGTGACGGCACCTCCACCCAGACAGGCAGCCAGTCTCCCGGCTTTGGCATGGGTTTTGAAGCCTATGAAAACTTCGATGCGGCATCCTTTGGTGCATCTGCCGCAAAGACGGCGGTCACCATGCTGGAAGCACCCGAGTGTCCTGCAGGCGTGGTGCCCGTGGTCATCGGCAACGGTTTTGGCGGTGTTATCTTCCACGAAGCCTGTGCTCACGCACTGGAGGCGACCTCCGTTGCCCGCGGCGCCTCGGTATTTGCAGATAAGATGGGACAGCAGATCGCTTCCACCTGCGTTACCGCCATCGACGACGGCACCATGGCAGGGGAATGGGGCTCCATCGGCATGGACGACGAGGGCATGCCCACCCGCCGCAATGTGCTGATCGAAAACGGCATTTTGAAAGGCTACCTTGTGGATACCATCAACGGCCGCCGCATGAACGCTTCTGCCACGGGCTCTGCAAGAAGACAGGGCTATGATTATGCACCCACCTCCCGCATGACCAACACCTTCATCGCGCCCGGTACGGACGATCGAGACGAGATGATCGCCACCATGGGCGAAGGGCTGTACGCAAAGAAGATGGGCGGCGGCTCCGTTAATCCCATGACGGGCGAGTTCAACTTCGCGGTTTTGGAAGGCTACTGGGTACGCGACGGCAAGATCGTCCATCCCGTGCGCGGCGCAACGCTCATCGGAAAAGGTGCGGATGTATTGATGAAGATCGATCGCGTGGGACAGGATTTCGCCATGGGACAGGGCATGTGCGGCTCTTCTTCCGGCAGCCTGCCCGTCAACGTGGGTCAGCCCACCATCCGCGTACAGGATATGATCGTCGGCGGCAAGGGAGGTAATGTGTGATGCGTGCATTTGCAGAAGAACTTTTGAAAACAGCACTGGAACTTGGCTGCGATGCGGCGGAGACCTGTGTGGATGAATCCAATTCCTTCCGTGTGAAAGTGCTGGAAGGGGAGCTTGATGCCTACCAGGTCAGCCAAAAGATTGGCGTTGGTCTGCGTGTCGTAGTTGCCGGCAAAAACGGCTATGCCTACACCCAGGCGGCGGAAGATGCCAAAAGCCTTGTGCTTCGCGCCATGGACAATGCAAAGACCGTGGAGTCCGAAGACGAACACCCCATGCAGACAAAGCAGAATTATGTAGAGGTAACGCCCCCTGCCTGCCCGCTTTGCGACCTTTCCAATGAAGAGAAGATCGACATTGCGCGGCGCATGGAGACCATGGCAAAGCAGATGGATGCCCGTGTGTTCCAGACACCGCACTGCGTGGTTTCCACCACCACGTTTGCAAGACATTTGCAAAACACGCTGGGTCTTGATGCATCCATGCAGACACAAAACGGCGCAATCATGCTGCAGGCTGCCATGAAGGAGGGCGATGAGATCCACGAAGGGTTTGCCTTCCGCGACAGCGAAGATGCGCTGGATATCGACGGTTGTGTTGCAGAAGCGGTGAAAAAAGCTGCCGACCAATTCGGTGCGGCAAGCTACACGTCGGGTAAAACTGCAGTGGTACTGGACCGCGATGCGGCATGCGACCTGCTGGGCGCCTTTTCCTCCATGTTCTGTGCCGATATGGCGCAAAAGGGTATGTCGCCCCTTGCAAAGAAGCTGGGCGAAAAAATCGCGGCGGATATCGTCAGCATTGTGGATGATCCGCTGTATGAAAAAGATCCCCATGCATTCGATGGCGAAGGTACACCTTCCGTCAAAACAAGCGTTGTACAGCAGGGTGTGTTCCAAAGCTTCCTGCACAATCTGAAGACCGCAAAGAAGGACGGTGTTTTGTCCACCTCCAACGCAGGCCGCGCATCCGCAGCTTCGCCTGTCTCTGTTTCTCCCTGCAATTTCTATATCCTGCCGGGTGAAAAAACGCAGGATGAATTGTTGGAAGAACTGGGCAATGGTCTTCTCATCTGTGAAGTTTCGGGGCTTCATGCAGGTCTCAATGCCGTCACGGGTGACTTCTCCCTTCTTGCAAGCGGTTATGTGGTAAAAGACGGTAAGCGGGACCGCGCCGTGGAACAGGTCACCGTGGCAGGCAATTTCCTGTCCCTTCTGATGGATATCCGTGCCATCGCCTGCGACCTGTACTTCGGTATGTCGCCCGTTGGTACCCCCAGTCTCTTGGTGGAAAATCTCACAATTGCAGGCAGTGAAACTTGATTTAAAATATCAAAGGAGGATGTTAGATTTAACATCCTCCTTTGTTGTAACTGAAAGTGGAAACACTTCCGGATTTGTGCTATAATCCGCTGTAGTATGTCGTTTTGCGGCATGCGAAAGAACATCGAATATTGTTTTGAAAGGTTGATATACAGCGCGATGAATCAATCAACGTTAACAAAAGCAAGGGTACGGCGCGCCGTGCGCACAGGCTGCGTCATGGTGGCGGATGTGGTCGTCATCATTTTGTCGTATCTTGCAGCACTGCTGGTGCGCTTTGAATTCCGCTACCACAGCATTCCTGCAGAATTTTTGCAGACATATCACTCCATTATTTTGCCTTGGGCCTTGGTGTCCATTGTGGTGCTGGCATTGTTTGGCTGCTACAACAGTGTCTGGCGCTATGTCGGCATGGGGGACCTTCGTCGCCTGGTGGCGGCGCATATGACGTTGGTGGCGATTGGTGCCGTCTGTATCGTTCTGCTTCGCTATCACATGCCCCGATCTTATTATGTGATGGGTTTTGCACTCAGCTTTTTCTGCTGCACGGCGATGCATTTTTCCTATCGTTTTTTGCTGCAGTTGAGCAATGAATTCTTTGGGCAGCGGCATCGTGCACCTGAGATGATCATGATCGTCGGTGCTGGTGAAGCTGCAAGAAATCTGATTCGGGATTTTCAGGTCAGCGACAAACTCAATGCAAGCGTTGCATGTCTTATCGACGATAACCCTGTCAAATACCGTGCGTTTTTGGAAGGCATTCGAATTGTGGGTGATCGCGATACAATTCCTGCCATGGTAAGAAAGTACCGCATCAGCCGCATTATTCTTGCTATGCCGGGTGCAACGGCACAGCAGAGAAAAGAAATTCTTGAAATCTGCAGCAAAACCAAGTGCCGTATTCAGGTCCTTCCCGGCCTGTACCAGCTTGTAAACGGAGAGGTTTCCGTCAGCCAGCTCAAAGACGTGGAAGTGCAGGATCTTCTGGGCCGTGAACCCATTAGCGTAGATTTGGATGATATCCGCGAGTTTATTCGCGGTAAAGTGGTCATGGTCACAGGCGGCGGCGGCTCCATTGGTAGCGAGCTTTGCAGACAGATCGCAAAAAGCGCCCCTGAGCAGCTGATCATCTTCGATATCTACGAAAACAATGCCTATGATATCCAGATGGAGCTCAAGCGCAAACACCCTGAACTGAATCTGGAAGTATTGATTGGTTCTGTTCGCAACACAGCCCGTCTTTCCTCTGTGTTTGAGACTTACCGTCCGCAGGTGGTGTTTCACGCGGCAGCACACAAGCACGTACCGCTGATGGAAGACAGCCCCAACGAGGCAATCAAAAACAACGTCTTCGGTACTTATAAAACTGCCACCATGGCGGATCGCTACGGCGTTGAGAAATTCGTTCTGATCTCCACCGATAAGGCGGTCAACCCCACCAATATCATGGGCGCATCCAAGCGCCTTTGCGAGATGGTGGTGCAGATGATGTCCCGAAAGAGCGAGACGGACTTCGTCGCCGTGCGCTTTGGCAATGTTCTGGGCTCCAACGGCAGCGTGATCCCTCTGTTCAAGCGACAGATTCAAGAAGGTGGCCCCGTCACCATTACCCATCCCGATATCATCCGCTACTTCATGACCATCCCCGAGGCAGTGTCCCTTGTGCTTCAGGCAGGTGCATTTGCAAAGGGCGGTGAGATCTTTGTGCTGGATATGGGTCAGCCTGTGAAGATCGCCGACATGGCAAAGAACCTGATCCGTCTGTCGGGCTTTGAGCCTGACGTGGATATCCCCATCGTCTACACCGGTCTTCGTCCCGGCGAAAAGTTGTACGAGGAATTGCTCATGGACGAGGAAGGTCTGCAGGATACGGAAAACAAGCTCATCCATATCGGCAAACCCATCATGATGGACGACGAGCAGTTCTGCCATCAGCTGGAACGCCTGCGCACTGCGTGCGAGAGCGAATCCCGTGAAATCAAGCAAATTGTGGCAGAGATCGTGCCTACGTATCATCCAAGCAAATAATAAAAAAGAGAACCTCAATTTTGAGGTTCTCTTTTTGCTTTACTTAAAGTAAGCAGGATCGTCATGGGATGGACTTGCAGCGTGCTGTGCACGAAGCCGTGCTGCCTGTTTTTTCCGCTTCAGAAGAAGACAGCCGCCGATAGATGCAAATGTGATGCAAAAAAATGCGATGCAAACGGGAAGAATCCATGTTCTGTGTTGTTTTGGAACAGAGTCTTCCATTGGATGCGGCGGTGGTGAGGACGATGGGGAATGTGTTGGTGTATGAACTACACCCATAGCTTGTGCAGGTTCGCTTGGTGCGGGTGAAGGCTGCGTGTCGTGTTCTTGCGAGGGGGACGGTGTAGGTGTTTCGGTTACCTGCGGGGAAGCGGAAGGCGTGGGTGTGGGTGCCAAAGTTGCGGTGGGCATGGGTGTCTGCGTAGGAGTTGGCGCAGGCGTTGCTGTGTTGGAGGGCGACACCGTGGGTGTGGGCGTTGGCGTGGGGGTCGGTATTGCAGTGGGCGTAGGCTCCGTTTCCTCTGCTTCCAGTACCGTGACTGTGATCGAGACGGGCGGCGGTGTAGGCTCGATTTTTGTCGATACATAGTTGCCCGTTCCATCATCAATGGCCGCATACACAAATGTGGGTGTAAAAGTAAAGGTGTATGTTCCAGGTGCCACCGCTAAAAAATGAGGGCGGAACGTCATGGTTGGGACCCCATCTTCCTTTGAGGTTTCAAAGCCCCAGTATTGGTTAGCCGGCCCTTTGAAAGCGTTACGATCCCATTCCAATTTGCTGTCCACCGCTTTTAAGTTCGGTCCGGTGAAACATAGAGCAAAGGAAATCTTTTCTCCATATCGGATTGTTGTTGTGGGGGTGGTGACGGTATAGGTGTATGTTTCGGCATGTGCGGGAGCGGCAGGAAGAACCCACGCAAGCAGCGTGATGCAAAGAACAGTGGCAAGAATTCGCGTATGGTGTCTTTTGTCAGAATGCATAGATTTTCCTCCAAACGTGATGCGCGATAACTGCATGATCAGCAAATACCTCCATTGGGGGAAAGCACCTGTCCTGTGATGAAGGAGGCCTTTTCGTCGCACAAAAACAGTGCGCAGGCGGCGGCTTCCTCGGGGGTGCCTGCGCGGGCAAGGGGGGTGCGATCGATGACGGGGGCAAGGTCGTCTTCTGTGAACATATTGCTGTTCATGGGCGTATCGATGAGGCCGGGGGAAACGCAGTTGACGCGGATGTTGTAGACCGCAAGCTCCTTTGCAAGGGACTTGCAAAGCGCGATCACAGCGCCTTTTGCGGCGGCGTAGTGGCTTTCGCCTGCTGCGCCCACCTGTCCCCACATGGAGGAGAAAAGCACGACGGAGGGGCTTTGTGCCTGCATCAGTTCATCCAGTGCGGCGCGGATGACACGCACTGCACCCAGTACATGCACCTGATACATGGCAAGGAAATCTTCGTCCTCCAATGCGGAAAAAGCCTCCTGCTTTGCAGTACCTGCGCAGTAGACGATGCTGTCAATATGCCCCAGGTGATAGGCGGCAAGGCTGACACAGCGGCGTGCCTGCGCGGCATCGGTCAGGTCTGCGGCGATGGGGTGGATGTCATCAAATTCTGAGGCAAGGGTCCGCACAGCTTCGGCGTTTGTGTGATACTGCAGTGCACAGGCGTAGCCTGCCTGCGCAAAAAGCTTTGCACAGGCGCTGCCGATGCCGCCCGATGCGCCAAGGATCAATACGGTTTTTTGCATAAATACCTCTTTGTGAAAAACGGGTGACATGTCACCCGTTTTTTGATTGCTTAATTTTCTTGTTCATCGAAAGCATCTGTGTAAGTTTCTGTGCCTTCGAACGGATCTTCCATCAATACTTCATCCAGCAGTGCTTCGTCGGCAAAGGTTTCCTCGGGGAATGCCTCGGGAGAATTTTCCATCAGACGACGGGGATGATGCTGTATGAAAATCGTTACACTCAATGCGCCCAGTGCCAAAATGCAGCCAACGATGGCACAAATGGCGATGGTGCGCCAAAGCTTTGCATTGATATCCTCCTGTATCTCAACTTCCGTCTGCGGTGTTGGGATGGGTGTCGGACTGGGGGACGGTGTCGGTGTGGGGGTAGGCAGAATCACATCTTCGCTTTGCACAAAGCGCTGGAATGTGCCTTCCAGTTCATCGTAGGTATAATAACCGAACTGTCCATCCGCGTTTTTCACATAGAGAAGGTAGAATCCCTCGCGGGAAAGATCACGCCATGCGCGGACTTGAGTTGCATCAAACACAAGTGCGGCATCCTCAAAGCCTTGCGGTGCTGTCAGTGAGGAATCGATGGGGTAGACGGTATACGTCATTTCCGCTGTAGTGTGTTTTGCGGTGGCGGCAAGTTTGGCTGTTGCGGTGTCGAGTACCATTGCGCGTGCATTGGTGCCATCCTGTGCGGC
>JAGBGW010000237.1 GCA_017935825.1 Clostridia bacterium | reverse complement strand
TTCGCGCTCGATATAACCGTAGGTCTCATTTTTGGCGAACAGTTTTTCTCTCGCCTTTTCAATATTCAATGCGATCACTCCTTCAAAATCCGTTCAAAAGGGGTACACTTCTCCCCCTGTTTTCCGTACAAATTCAGCCTTTTGGGTACACTTGTGCCCTATATCCATAATTATCTTTATCATACCGTGTGCATGTATAAATTGCAATGGAATTTTGTTTTGATGGGGATTCTTTTTTGACAAAACAAAAACCACGTTCACTACGAACGTGGTTTTTGTTGTTTTAACTTTTACAGCACACGCTTCATCAACACAAGGTCGATGGGTTGACCCTTTCGCATGCCGCCTCGAATGAGGGTGGACATGCATTCGTAACCCAGGGATGCGTGAAGATTGATGCTTGCCTGATTGTGGGCGATGATCGTCGCCATCATCACACGGTAGCCGCGCGCCTTTGCCTCTTCCAACACACGGGAGACCAGCATGCGTGCAACGCCGCGGCGGCGATAACGTTCATCCACATAGATGGAATTTTCCGCAATACGCTCAAAGCCCAGTGCGCTGCGATACGGGTTGATGGCAGAATAGCCGATCACTTCCCCATCCAGTTCCGCCACATAGATCGGATAGGTTTCAGGATCGTGGCGCATGTACCACATGATGCCCTGCGTTTTGGTCCAGATGCGGTGGTCAAGGGTGTTGCCGCCGAACTGAATGTCATCGTTTAAGATGCGCAGGATCGATTGTACATCGCGAAACTTTGCCTCGCGGACGATAATGTCGCCTTCCATTTTCAATCAAATCCTTAGATAAAGCCCATCTTGCGGCGGACTTTAGCAAGGGTGCGGTATGCCATAGCGGCTGCAGCATCTTCGCCCTTCTTCATGACGGACTGCAGGTAAGCCTTGTCGCCCATGTAACGGGTGCAGTTCTCGCGGATGGGAGTGAGCACTTCCACAAGGCGCTCGGTAAGCGCTGCTTTCAGCTCGCCATAACCCTTGCCCTCGAATGCGGCTGCTGCCTGTTCGGGGGTCTCGTCGCCGAATGCTGCATAGATGTCAAGCAGGTTGGATACGCCGGGCTGCTCGGGGCAGTAGTTGATCACGCCCACGGAGTCGGTGACAGCGCGCTTGATCTTGCGTGCGATCTCGTCGGGAGTATCCAGCATGCCGATGAATGCGTTTGCATCGTCGGACTTACTCATCTTGTGCATGGGGTCCTGCAGGCTCATGATTCTGCCGCCGGTCTTGGGGATGTAACCCTTGGGCACGGTGAAGGTGGGAGAATAGGCGTTGTTGAAACGCTCTGCCAGATCGCGTGCCAGTTCAAGATGCTGGGTCTGATCCTTTCCGACGGGGATGTACTCCGCCTGATACAGCAGAATATCCGCTGCCATGAGAACGGGATAATCCAACAGACCCACGTTGATGTTGGACTCGTGCTTTCTGCTCTTGTCCTTAAACTGGGTCATGCGGGAAAGTTCACCGATATAGGTGATGGTGTTGAGCAGCCATGCAAGTTCACTGTGTGCGCTGACATGGGACTGCATAAACAGAACACACTTGTCGGGGTCGATACCGCAGGCAAGCAGCAGTGCCATCATCTGCATGGAGTTTGCACGAAGCTTGGCGGGCTCCTGACGGACGGTGATGGCGTGCAGGTCAGCAACTGCATAGATGCAGTCGAACTCATCCTGCATGTTGACCCAGTTTTTCAGTGCGCCGATGTAGTTGCCGATGGTGGGCAGACCCGAGGGCTGCACGGCAGAAAAGACGATCGGTTTTTTTTCAACGTTTGCTTCCATTTGTTAACCCTTCTTCCTCAGTCGACGATTGCCTTGACAGCATCGCCCATATCCTGCTTTTCGCAAACAGTCTTATGGAGGATCTCTGCGCCGCGAAGCTGGGTCAGAGGCTCGGGGATCGCCATGCCGGAGACCTCGAAAAGAAGGTCGGCCTGTTCAAAGGTATCCTCGGGAACATCTTTGCCCAGTGCGCGAAGCACTGCGTCGGTGAATTTATACGGGCTTGCAGTGGACAAAAGCACGCTGACGGTATGATCGCCCGTTTCTTTGAGATAATTCTGATAGACATGCATGCCGACGGCCGTATGGGGATCCATCACATAGCCGCAGGTATCAAACACGTCTGCAATGGTGCGGATGGTCTGTTCTTCATCGCACTTGTCGCACCAGAAACCTTCGCGAATCTTTTCGAAAATCTCGCCGCAATCATAGACGCCGTCATTAGACAGAGCGTCCATCAGATTTTTTACCCACTGATCGTCGCCGCTTCGAAGGAACAGCAGGCGCTCCAGATTGCTGGAGACCAGAATGTCCATGGAAGGAGAGACGGTCTTATAGAAGGTACGGCGGCTGTCATAGGTGCCGTTGCGGAAGAAATCCACCAGTACGTCATTGCTGTTGGATGCGCAGATCAGCTTGCCAATGGGAAGACCCATCAGTCGTGCAAATTCACCTGCCAGAATGTCGCCGAAGTTGCCGGTGGGCACGATGAAGTTCACTTCATCGCCCAGCTCGATCTTTTCTTCATTGACCAGATCTGCATAGGAGGAGAAATAATACACGATCTGCGGCATCAGGCGTGCCCAGTTGATGGAGTTTGCGGAGGAAAGGGAGATGCCGAGTGCATCCATTTCCTTTTCAAAGCCGCGGTCACCAAAGAGGACCTTCACACCGCGCTGGCAGTCGTCGAAGTTGCCTTCCACTGCCACAACATGGGTGTTTTCGCCCTGCTGGGTCGCCATCTGAAGATACTGCGCACGGCTGACGCCATGCGCAGGGTAGAACACGATAATACGCGTACCCGGAACATCGCGGAAACCTTCCAACGCTGCCTTGCCGGTGTCGCCGCTGGTGGCAACGAGAATCAGCACTTCCGTTTCATTGCCGCTCTTTTTTGCTGCAAGGGGCAGAAGTCTGGGCATAGCCTGCAAAGCCACATCCTTGAATGCCAAGGTGGGGCCGTGGAACAGTTCCATCACAAACAAAGAGTCATTCAGCTGTGCAAGCGGTGCCACGCCTTCTTCATCAAAGCGGCCGTTTGCATATGCGCCGTCCACCACACTTTCAAGTTCTTCTTCCGTGTAATCGTCAAGGAACTTGGAAAAGACAAGCTTTGCACGCTGGGCATAGGTAAGAGCCAGCATGTCGCGTACGTCTACTGCAGGAACGCTGCAGGGCACATACAGACCACCGTCGGGTGCAATGCCCTCCAAAATGACTTCGTGTGCGCTTTTTAAATTATTCTTGTCCCTGGTACTGCAAAAACGCATCTCAGGCCTCCTGTACCCAGGCCTTGGCGTATTCGGGAAGATTCTCAGGATCCTCGGAAACACTGAGGACCAGATCGATCTTATGGGTATCCAGAACCTTTACAAGTTCTGCAAAGAAGCCTTCCAGTTCGTCCATCTTAGCATCGACGATGCGAAGGAATGCGTCTACAAAAATGGTATCAAGGTCAAAATCCTGTGCTGCAAGGCCGCAGATGAAGCCGTAGAACTTCTCGGGGCCCTTGACGGAATATTCGCTTGCATCTACAAAACGCACCTGACGACGAACGTCGTACATATAATCCTTGTCATCATCGATGAACAGGATGCTGCCGTGTTTGATGTTAACTGCTTCGTTGGTCTGAGCAATAAGCTTCTTCGTCTTACCGGAACCTTTCTT
>JAGBGW010000236.1 GCA_017935825.1 Clostridia bacterium | reverse complement strand
GGATAGCGGATGTAGTCAGAGTACTTCTTGACGATGTCTGCGATGTAGAACTGCTGGACGTACTTGCCATAGGATTCTTCCTCGGTATCGTCTTTCAGATGCATGATCACATCGGTACCGACAGATTCCTTTTCGCATGCGGTGATGGTATAGCCGTCTGCGCCGCGAGATTCCCACTTGTAAGCTTCATCGCTGCCATAGGCACGGGAGATGACGGTCACGCGGTCGGCAACCATAAATGCGGAGTAGAAGCCCACACCGAACTGACCGATGATGTCCACGGGAGACTCTTCCCCATCTTCTGTCTTGAGCTCTTCCTTGAACTGACGGGAACCGCTCTTTGCGATGGTGCCCAGGTTTGCTTCCAGCTCCTCACGGGTCATACCGATACCGTTGTCGGAAACGGTAAGGATGCGTTCCTTGTGATCTGCGGTGAGGATAATTTCAAAATCACTGCGGGACATGCCGACATTTTCATCGGTCAGCGCTGCGAATGCCAGTTTATCGATGGCATCGCTTGCGTTGGAGATGATCTCACGCAGGAAGATATCTTTATTGGTGTAGATGGAGTTGATCATCAGCTCCAAAATACGTTTGGATTCGGTTTTGAACTGCTTTTTTGCCATTTCAAATCAGCCTTTCGAAGGAGTGTTTTGTTGTTAGCACTCTAAGACGTCGAGTGCTAATGTAGTAATCATACCCCTATTCGAAGCAGATTTCAAGGGTATACAGATTATTTCTGCATAAAGAAAAGGAGCTGCCAATGTGGCAGCCCCAACTTTCTTTTACTTAAATTATGCACCTGCAAAGGAGAACACTGCGCCCACAATGGCAGAGCCAAGTAAGAAGAACGCAGGATGA
This sequence comes from Clostridia bacterium, assembly GCA_017935825.1. Lineage (GTDB taxonomy): Bacteria > Bacillota > Clostridia > Christensenellales > Maliibacteriaceae > RGIG9107. The sequence goes on along the minus strand of JAGBGW010000236.1, from coordinate 2,171 downwards.
AGCTTGGTCTTGTTGGTCAGCACATAAAGTACCAGCGCAAGGATCAATGCCTTGCAGTCGATGACAAGATTGATGCCGCCTGCAAAGGAAACTTCACCGAGGGTCATGATGGACATTGTCACAAGGGAAACGAATGCAGCAGTGATCAGACCCAGGGATGCAGGACGAAGACCGTAGAAAATATCCTGCACGATGCGGTTTTCCTTAAAGCGATTGAGGATCGCCGCAACGATGATAATGATGATGAGGGACGGCGTAATCAGACCCAGTGTTGCGATGATGGAGCCGGGAATTCCTGCGGTGGTAAAGCCAACATAAGTTGCCATATTAACGCCGATGGGACCGGGCGTGGATTCAGAAATTGCCACCATGTCAGCAAGTTGCTGATGAGTAAACCAGCCGGTGTTGGTCGCCATGGCATCCAGGAAGGGAAGCGTTGCAAGACCGCCGCCGACGGCGAAAAGACCTGCCTTGAAAAACTCAAAGAACAGACGAAGATAGATCATTTCTTTGCACCGTCCTTTCTTCTTGCGATTACCTGAATGATAACGCCCAGAGCACCTGCACAAAGGACGATAATGACGGGAGAAAGATCAAACAAAACCATTGCCGCCAGTGCTACAAGGTAGATGCCAAGTGCACCCTGATCGATGACGGACTTTTTCCAAAGCTTACGGATTGCATTGAGAACCAGTACGCAAACGCAGACGCGTACACCTGCAAATGCGTTTTTAACGATGGCAAGATCGGCAAAATTCTGCAAAAATGCTGCAATCAGTGTAATGATAACAACGGAGGGAAAGACAACGCCGAGTGTTGCCACGATACCGCCGAGGATCCCTTTATTTTTATTGCCGATAAACGTTGCGGTATTGACAGCGATGATACCGGGGGTGCACTGACCGATGGCGTAATAGTCGGTCAATTCATCTTCCGTCGCCCAGCCGCGCTTTTCCACGACTTCGCGCTGCAGCATGGGCAGCATGGCATAGCCGCCGCCGAAGGTAAGACCGCCGATGCGTGCAAAGGTGAGGAACATATCAAGATAAATGTTCAATCCACTACCCTCTTTCAATAAAGAATTCAAACAGTTTTATTTTTGCATATTTGTTAAAAAAAAGCAAGTTCAGGAGTTTATTCAAAAAATACTTTGCATTACAGAAATAAATGTATATAATATATATGAGTTTTTTTCATGCTAACACATTCTGGAGGTTTTATATGAATCTTCGTAAGTATGAAGCATTTGCAAGTGTGATTTCCCTTGGTAGTCTGACCCGCGCGGCGGAAGCCTTGGGCTGCACCCAGTCTGCGGTGAGCCATATGATCAATTCATTGGAAAATGAACTGGGATTTCGCCTTTTGATCCGAAGCCGACATGGCGTAAAACTGACGGCGGACGGTGAAAAAGCCTTGCCTGCGGTATTGGCAGTATTGGATTCAAATGAGCGCCTTGAGCAGATCGTATCTTCCATACACGGTCTTGATGCAGGTGTGGTGCGTATCGGCGCCTTCACCTCCGTTGCAGTACATTGGCTGCCCGGTATGATCAAGGGCTTCCAAAAAATGCATCCCAATATTGAATTTCGTTTGAACAATGGCGACTATCACGATGTGGAACAGTGGCTGCTTCGGGACGAGTGCGATCTTGGTTTTGTTACGCTGCCCAACGAGCTTTCCTGTGATTGTGTGGAATTGATAGATGATCCGCTTCTTGCCATCATCCCCAACACGCATCCTTTGGCACAGGCGGAGGTCTTCCCCATCCGAAGAATTGAGCAGGAGGATTTCATCAGTCTTCTTGAAACTTCCAGCCATGATGCGCGGCGTGTATTCAAAAGTGCAGGTGTGACACCCAATGTAAAATTCAAGACCAAAGACGACTATGCCATTATTGCCATGGTTGAAAATGGTCTTGGTATCAGCATCATGCCCCAGCTTCTTTTGAAGAATCGCTCGGAAAACGTAAAGGTCTTGCCGCTGGATCAGCCTTTTAAACGTACCATCGCTCTTGCTACATCTGAAACAGGTGCAGGAAGCCCGGCTGTGAAGGCATTTGCAGAATATGTACAGCAGTGGGTCAAGGAACAACAAAAGTAATTGAATAAGAAAAAAGACTCCTTTGTTAAACCAACAAAGGAGTCTTTTTCATGGCGTCCCCGGCGCGATTC
>JAGBGW010000235.1 GCA_017935825.1 Clostridia bacterium | reverse complement strand
ATCTTTTCGAACATGGCCACCAGCACAGGGAACGCCTCCACATCGCGGTTGTAGTTGACCACCGTTTCACCATAGGTTTCAAGGTGGAAGGGGTCGATCATGTTGACGTCGTTCAAGTCAGCCGTAGCTGCCTCATAGGCAAGATTGACGGGGTGACGCAGGGGCAGATTCCAGATCGGGAAGGTCTCAAACTTTGCATAGCCTGCTTTGACACCGCGCTTATGCTCGTGATACAGCTGAGAAAGGCAGGTCGCCATCTTGCCGCTGCCGGGACCGGGAGCGGTCAGCACCACCAGCGATCTGGAAGTTTCGATATAATCATTTCTTCCAAACCCCTCATCGGACACGATCAAAGACAGATTGGCAGGATAATCGGGGATCACATAATGCACATAGCTTCGGATGCCCAAAGATTCCAGACGCTTACGAAACGCGTCAGCTGCATACTGCGCACGGTAGCGGGTAATGACCACGCTGCCAACGTACAGACCCTTTGCATGGAAGGCATCGATCAGGCGCAGCACGTCCAGATCGTAAGTGATGCCAAGGTCGCCGCGGCGCTTGTTTTTTTCGATATCTTCTGCGCTGATGACGATGACGATCTCCGCTTCGTCGCGCATTTCTTCCAGCATACGGATTTTGCTGTCAGGCATAAAGCCGGGCAGAACACGGGATGCATGATAGTCGTCAAAAAGCTTTCCACCGAATTCCAGATAAAGCTTTCCGCCGAAATGTTCAATGCGCTCTTTGATCTTCTGCGACTGGGTGCGAAGATATTTGTCGTTGTCAAAACCAATACGTCCCATTTTGCGCCTCCAAAGTCTGCGTTGCCGCAAACCATAAAACTACCTATACAGTATACCATTTCCTGCCATCGGCTTCAATTCTTTTTTATCCGCCGATCAGCACAGGGATGTTGCCGTGCAGCAAAATGCGGATGATGCCGCAGACGATCAGGTGGGCAGGATAATACCAGTAGAAGAACCATTTGCTGCCCTTGCCCCGCGTGCCGTCGTAGAGGGAAAGAATCGGGATGGCAAGTACCACCATCATCTGCAGCAGGCCATAAGCAAAGTCGATGAACATGCAGTACACCGCCGCGTACATGCTAACGCACAGCACCAGCATCACCATCTGCTTTTTGAAATTGCCCCGATTGGAATAAAATGCTGCGATGACCAGCACGGCAATACAGCTCCAGTCGGCCGGAAATGCCAGTGCACAGCAAAGAAGAAAGCACAATACTTTTGCCCACTGCGGCAGTTTTTCATTTCTGTCGTCACAGAGCATCAGTGCGATCACGCCAAGGAAGAACGCCCACATCACGCCCGTCTGGTTGAAGATCTCCCCCGTGGAAAAGGGCAGCATGGGGATGCCGAAGGCAAAGTTATAGGCAAAGTGCGAGACAAGTGCAAAGATGCCAAGGCGCATGGCGTAGCACTTGGGATCTCGGGTATAGTGGTAGCCTTCGGAAATAAAGTAGCACATGACAGGCGCTGTGATACGTCCAATCGAGTGCAGCAAAAACAGCCACCAGATTTTCTGATACCCGGGAAACAATACCCAAACCAAGTGGTCGATCGTCATAGCGGCTATGGCGATCAGTTTGATTTTTTGTGCGGACAGCCCGTGTTTTATATTCTGCATACCTGTCCCTTCTTAGACTGCCTCGCGGTCGATCCGTTCATACAGGTCGATCACGTCGATGCCCTTCTTTTTTGCCTGCTGTACGGTATAAAATGTGCCGCCTTTTTCCGTGCCCGGCTCCATGTAGCTGACACAGATATCACTTGCTTCCACCATCTGACGGTCGCGGATCAATGGCGCATAGCGGCTTGGCATATCGCTTGTGACTTTGATCTCACGGCTTTTCAATGCAACGGTGCGAAGACGGGACGACACATAAGAACGCAGGCCGAACACGGTGGAATAGGGCACATACAAATAAAGCGACACGTCGCCGAATTCCTTTTTTCGTTCCAGAACGGCTTCCGCCGCCAGCAGGTCAAAGCCTGCTGCGCCGCCGCTGATGAAGTGCTGGTAGCCGACCCGCACCAGTTCATCCACGGCTTCGCGCAAAACTTTTGCGATCACGTCCCGATCATGATATAAACTTCTGTGTCCCGTAAAACAACAAGTCCGCCCTTCCATCGCCGCGCCTCCGTATTTCTTCTGCTTCTATTATACAAACGGCATTTGTCCCCGTCAAAGTATACTTGACACAAACATACTTTGTGGCGCAAAATACAGATAACGAACACGTTTATACCATTTGAAATATTGGAGGTACATATATGGATCTTCGCGCAATCGTGGCATCCCTTGCCGACTGCCCCTGCGGCCGTGTGCACGACGTGGCGATCGACGACGTGCAAATTGACCGCGGTCTGGTGCATCACGTGGGTGAGATTTTAGAGAAAAACAACTTTCCCAAGCAGATTCTTCTGGTAGCGGACAACAATACGCTTCCTGCAAGCGAGGGGATTTTGCCCGCGCTGGAAAAATGCGGCTATCACTACACCCTTCGCATGTACGACAACCTGCGCGTTGCGGATATGGAGGATGTGGATTCCATCGCCGCCCAGCTGAAGGATTTTGAAGGCGTGCTGTCGGTGGGTTCGGGTTCCTTAAACGACATCTGCCGTCTGGCTGCCCTCAAGGCTGACGTACCCTTTGCGATTTTTGCAACGGCGCCTTCCATGGACGGCTTTGCATCGTCCACCTCCCCCATCACGGTGGACAATTTCAAGCGCTCCTACCCTGCCCGTCAGCCCTCGGTCATCATTGCAGATACCGATGTTCTTGCCGCCGCACCGGGTTATCTGAAAGCCGCAGGTTTCGGTGACGTCATCGGCAAATTCACCGCCATCGTGGACTGGCGCATTTCCAATCTGATCACGGACGAGTACATCTGTGACCGCGTGGTGTCCCTTGTCCGCGACACGGTGCGCAAAGTGGCAAGCCATGCAGACCGCATCCAGCAAAACGACCCCGTTGCCGCAGGCGAGTTGATGGAAGCGCTGATTTTGACAGGCATCGGCATGACTTTCGCAGGTTCCACCCGTCCTGCATCGGGCGCAGAGCATATCGTGTCCCACTTCTGGGAGATCATGAAGCTGGCAAACGGCGAAATTTCCGACTTCCACGGCAAAAAGGTGGGCATCGGCACAGTGATCACCACCAGGATCTACCACGAGCTTGCAAAGCTTGAAAGCGTCTCCGCCGCGCCCTATGCGCTGGATTGGGAAAAGATCGAAGCTGCCTACGGCGAAGGCTTTATGGAGCAGGTGCATATTGAAAACAATCCTGCCATCACCGACCGTCTGGATGCAAAACGTATCGAAGACAATTGGGCCCAGATCTGCAAGATCATCGAAGAGGAGCTGCCTTCGGATGCAGAATTGCTCGATATGATGCACACTGCAGGTGCCGCCACCACACCCGAGGAAGCAGACGTCTTCGGTCAGCTGCGCGACGACGGCGTGCGCTATTCGGGCTACATGCGCGACCGCTTCACCCTCCTTCGCATCGTACCCATGCTGGGGCTGGAAGATTTGATGCATGTATGACACCTCATCCGCCGCGTATCACGCGGCACCTTCCCCTCAAGGGGAAGGCTTGAGTACACACATAAAAACTCCGTATGATTTCTCATACGGAGTTTTTCTTTTTACAATCAAATCATCATCAAATCATCGCACGGGTATTGGTCAGTGCGGCGACGATATAGGCATACTTGACGGGCGAGAAATCGTCGGTACCCACAAATTCGTAGTACTTTTCATGATCCACGCTGAAGCTGAACAGTCGGCGCACCACGGTGCTGACATCGGTAACGTGGTCAAGTTCCACGCTGAAGGACACATCGCCTTCCACTTCCAGTCGGTCGGGATAAATCTTCACTGTACCCTTGGT
>JAGBGW010000234.1 GCA_017935825.1 Clostridia bacterium | reverse complement strand
CGTAGAGCATGATGTCACGGTTGAAGTTGTTGTGCAGCCAAACGTTCGGCGCAAAGTGCTTGGTACCATCCACATCGTGTTTGACAATCGGATGCCCTTTGAAGAATTTCATGCAAAACCTCGTTTGTTTTTCAATATATTCCAAGTCGGTGACCCGACCTGTTTACAAAATTTATCGACATACTTTTACCCAAAAATATGCCAGTTTGAGTATACCACCCCCGCCGCAGTTTTTTAAGATACCAATGCAAAAAACAGGCGCCTGAAATGTATTATTTTTTCTCATGGTTGTATACAATTTCTATGCAGTTATACAAAAGGAATCGTAGGGGAGGTTGACCTCAACGTCCCGACGTGTGGAACGATGGACAGAATATAAAACTTGCCGCAAATAACATTTTTTCGGTGTGTCAAAGTGATATTGCAAACGAAAGTTTGCAGTGATATTTTTGCCATACAGCAAAAGTGATATAAAAGCCTGCGGCTTTTGTGATATTATATTCGCCATAAAAACTCGGCGTAGCCGAATATCACACGGCATAGCCGTATATCACTGCGAAGCAATATCACTCGCCGATAGGCGAATATAACTGCGGCGCACTTCCTTACGGAGTGCGCCGCTACGGAGAGCTTTTTTCTTATGCGTTTTCGATCGGTTCGCCCTTGCCAAGGCGTTTGCCAAGGGGAACACTTACAAGGAATACCAGCACCGACAAAATGACAAGAGAGATGGTGAAGGTGAAGTAACCATTTGCACCGAACTTGTCGATGAGGATGCCGCCGACGAAGCTGCCGATAATGGATGCAACGGATGTGAGCGCACCTGCGATGGTCTGTGCGCTTGCCTTTGCCTCGTCAGGGGTAATGGCAAAGATGTAGTTGGTGGCGCAGGACATGAAAAGTCCGTTGGAGATGCCGTGCAGGCACATGGCAACTGCAATTCCGGCCACACCGGAGGAAAACAGGAAGCTCTGCTCGCAGATGAACAGCGACATGGCGCCAAACAGCGTTCTGCGGATGCCGAAGCGATGCATCAGCCTGCCGCCAAGAATCAGCGTGGGGATTTCCATAAATGCCTTGAATGCAACAAGTGCGCCAAAGGATGCGGAAGTACCCGTGATTTCCACCAGCTTATAAGGAAGGAATGTGGAAAGACAAAATACTGGCACGCACGTCAGCATGTAGGAGACCAAAAAGATCTTAAAATAAAAGGAAGAAAGTGCCAGCGACAGCGTATTTCTCGTCTTCTTTCTTGCAGTGTGCTCCTGGGGGATATCATCGCCCCGCGCCATCACAAGAAGAATGATGACAATCAGGTTGATCAGACCATACAGGTAGAATACGCAAATGTTGGTGCCGGTGCGGGTGACAATGCGGCCAAGGATGATGCACATCACCGCGTTGCCGAAAGAACCAAGCCAGCGCAGCGCGCCAAAGGTAAAGGTGCCTTTTCTGTTGGCAGTCTGCACCGCGAAGGAGTCCGTAAGGCTGGCAAGCGGCGATTTAAAGAACGACCAAAGCGGCAGTACCAGCAAAAGCAGGGGCATGCCAAAAACTTCCGCATTGCCGCAGAATGCCGCCGCCAGATACAAAAGGCTTGCCAGTGCCAGGCAGGCGATGAGCACTTTACGGGGAGAGCGCAGACGGTCGGCGATGCTGCCCGCGATGGGGGAAGCAATAATGCCCAGCACGTTCATAACGGACATGATGCTGCCAACCTGGGTGCCCGAATAACCGGCCTCATTCAAATACGCCGCGACAAAGCTTGCCGCCGCCACACCTGTATAGAAAAAGCCCACGATGGAGCCGTAGAGCAATTGTCCCTCGGGCAAAAGATGCCGCTCGTGAGGATGCAGTTCCAATTCCTCGTGTTTCATGATAAAACCTCACAAATCACAATTTTGCGCAATTTGCGCACGGCTTTCAGTATAGCACCAAGGCAGGATTTAGGAAAGGGATTTGCAAGTCCCGTGCCGCACATTTCATATGAAAACCGATGATTAGTTTGCGATTATAACAAAACAACAAAAACAGATAACCACATTCAAAGCCTCCCTTTTACAGGAAGTGACGAAAAGGAGAACGCGCAAAATCGTATATCGATGCCGTAATAAAAGGAAGAGATCCCTCGACTTCGCTCGGGATGACAAATCCTGTTGCGCATACAATGTAGGGACCGTGCTCCCGCACGGTCCGTAATCGTCGGATATCGTACATACGATGGCGGACCGTCGGGGACGACGGTCCCTACGATGGCATTTGATTTCCATCAAACATTCCCTCGCCATCCAAACATTTGCAAAGCAAATTCATAACTGTTAACTAAAAAAGCTCTCCTTTTGGAGAGCTTTTTTCTCAAACGATATGTGACAGATCGGGTTCTTCCTTGCCCAGCCATCTGCCAAGGGGGAAGGTGCCAAGGAACATCACAAGCGATGCAGCTTCCAGCGCAAACATGAACCAGAAAAGACCTCTGGTACCAAGGGCATCCACCAGCACACCGCCCACCAGATAGCCGATGACCGCCGCCGCCATGGCAAAGGACACCGCCAGCGACTGAGCACTTGCCGCCGCCTCCTTGGGGGTGATGCGGTAGACGTAGTTGACCTGTCCCAGCAGATGGGCGCCGTAGCCCGAACCCATCAGGAACATGGCAAGCGTCAGCTGCCAGATGGAATTTGCCGTGGCAAAGAGCACCTGCGCCGTACCAAACAGCGCGATATCCAGCACAAACAGATTCTTGATGCCGATCTTTTTGACGATCTTGGAACCGAACAGCAGAAGCGGTATTTCCGCCAGCGCACGAATACCCGTCAAAAGGCCGAGGGAGGAGGTTTCCCCTGCGATCTCAAGCAGCTTATAGGGTACGAACGTGGTGGTACAGTTCATGGGCAGACGGATGAAACAGTGGCAGATCAAAAACATGATCAGATAATAGTTTTTCACCGCTGCGCGCAAACCAATGTGGGTGGCCTTCTGCTTCTTTTCCACGGGGCGGTCATCGCTTCGGGCAAAAAGGCACAGTGCCAAAATGGGCAGACAAAGCAGACCGTATGCCGGGAAGGTGAAAGCCTGCGAGCCTGTATGATTTGCGATTCTGCCGAAGATCATGCAGACCACCGCATAGCTGACAGAGCCGTAGTAGCGCACGGAGCCAAAGGTGAAGGTACGCTTCTGGTCCGCAGCGGAAACCACCCAGCCTTCGCAAAGCCCCTGCATGGGTCGGGAGAAAAACGACCAAAGAAGAATGCATACCACACCCACGCTGACACCTGCCACACGCACGTCAAGCAGCGGCGGCACCACCAGATAGAATATGGAAGAGATCACTGCACAGACCATGAACATCTTTCTTGGCGAGCCGATCTTATCGGAAATATCACCGATGATGGGCGAAGCGATAATGCCTGCCACCGACACAAGTGCCATGATGACACCTACCGTGGAGGAGGCAAAGCCCACCTGCGCAAGATGCGCAGAGGTGAATGCCACTGCCGCAAAGGCCGCCCAGAAGGTGAATTCCACACCGCCATAGAAGAGGGCATCGCGGTTAAAATAGTTTCTTAAAAAGACAGCTGCCGCACGCAAAGGATTGTGTTTCATATCATGTGCTCCGTACAAAAAATTCTGCTGATCTGAGTATACCACCAACGTACAAAAAAAGTAAGATTTGGCAAAAAGTATACAATATGGCTTTTTTGTTATAAATCCGCGACTAATTTGCGACAAATACCCCTGAATTGTACAGAATTACACAATTGGGAATAAAAGAAGTTTGACAAAGGTATACCGCAAATCTATAATCAAATCGACAGATTTTGATGCGCCATTCACACAGCGCCCGATAAGGGGGTAAGAAATTATTATGGAAGACATGAACTATTCCGCAACGCAAATTGCCTATGACGGCATCCGCCGCATGATCTTCGTCACCCACGAACTTCGTCCGGGTCAAAAACTGGTGGAATCCACCATCGCACAAAAACTTTCCATCAGCCGCACCCCCGTGCGCGAAGCCATCCACCGTCTGCAGCAGGACGGTCTGATCGAGCGCATTCAAAACCGCGGCTCTTTCGTGTGCATTCCCAAAAAGGAAGACATCATCCATTCCTATGAGATCATCACGGCGCTGTACGCCATGGTGTGCTATACGCTGGCTGAAAGAAAGCAAAACGGCGAGGACATGAGCGAGATGCTCTGTCGTCTGCACGATGCCATGGATGCCATGGAAGCTGCCGCAAACGAAGGCAATCAGGAACTTTGGCTGATGCTGGACCGCGACTTCCACTTCTATCTTGCATTCTGCTCCGACAACGAGCGCCTTTGCCGCATCTATCGTCATTCCCACGAGATGGTATTTCACGACACCTGGCAGATTCCTTCCGAAGTCTTTAACGGCAAGGTCTCCTGCGCAGAACACCGCATGATCGTGGAGGCCATCGAGTCCGGCAACCCCGGCCTTGCACAGCAGCACGCATTCAACCACATGCTGCGCTCCCGCCGCCGCATCCAGACGGCTGATGTTTTCACCCGCGTATAAAAAAGTAAATTCAAACATAAAAAGAAGTGATATGGCTTTGCTTATCGCTTCTTTTCTTCTTTTTATACGTTTTTGGATACACGCCGCGCCGCAATTGTTGCATTACAACGCCTTTGTATGCTATATTAAACGGGGCGGCATGCCCTGTTATACAGAAATTCGCCAACAGATTGGATGGAATACATCATGGACGATAAATTTATTATTCGAGGTGGAAAACCGCTCACAGGTCAGGTGGAGATCAGCGGCGCAAAAAACGCGGCGGTCGCCATTATTCCTGCTGCACTTTTGTGTCAGGAAGAATGCATCATTGATAATCTGCCCGCGATTTCCGACGTGTCGCTTCTGGTAGATATTCTGCGCTCCCTGGGTGCAAAGGTGGAAATGCAGACCCCCAGTCGTATGCGCATCGATGCATCCACCGTATCCACCTGGCAGGCACCGTTTGAAAAGGTGAAGGCCATGCGTGCAAGCTACTACCTGATGGGCGTGCTGCTTGGCAGATTCGGTCAGGCAGAAGTTGCACTGCCCGGCGGCTGTGAGATCGGCATGCGTCCCATGGACCAGCACATCAAGGGTTTTGAAGCCATGGGTGCCACCGCAAAGCGCACGGCAGAAGGCTATTATCTGGAAGCCACGCCCCTGTCCGGCGGCGAGGTTTACCTTGACATGGCAAGTGTCGGTGCAACCATCAACATCATGCTGGCCGCAGTCCTTGCAAAGGGCAACACGGTGATCGTCAACGCCGCAAAGGAGCCCCACGTTGTGGACCTTGCAAACTTCCTTTCCGCAATGGGCGCAAAGATCAAGGGCGCAGGTACCGACACCATCCGCATCCGCGGTGTGGAGCGTCTGCACGGCTGTCAGTATTCCGTCATCCCCGACCAGATCGAAACCGGCACCATGATGGTCATGGCAGCAGCCACTGCAGGCAGTGTCCTTGTGACCAACGTGATCCCGCCCCATATGGAGTCCATCTCCGCAAAGCTGATCGAATCCGGCGCAAAGATCGAAAACGGTGAGGATTACATCCACATCATCGGTCCCGAACGTCCCCGCGCAATTTCCATATCCACGCTGCCCTACCCCGGTTTCCCCACCGATATGCAGCAGCCCATGACGGCATACCTTGCCCGTGCAAACGGCACCTCCGTCATCACGGAAAATATCTACGAATCCCGCTTCCGCTATGTGGAAGAGCTCAACCGCATGGGTGCTGACATCCGCGTGGCAGGCCGCGTGGCCATCGTCAATGGTGTGGAATCCCTTCGCGGTACCTCCATCAACTCCTGGGACCTTCGCGCAGGCGCAGCAATGATCGTGGCAGGTCTGATGGCAGAAGGTGAAACCCAGGTGCGCCGCCTTCGCTACATCGACCGCGGCTATGCCAACATCGAGGCAAAGCTTCGCGCACTGGGCGCAGACATCGTCCGCGTGCCCGACCCCGATTCCATCGGTTACTAATAAAAAAAGTACCCCCTTTCCGAAGAAGTTCGGAAGGGGGTTTTTTGTTGCTTTAGTTTTCGTTGACGTGATCGATGAATCGCAGGAAGGCTTTCTTGCCTTCACAGGTGTTTTTATACACACCTGCATCTTCCAATACGCCTGCAAAGACTTTGCCCGTCTCCTGCAAAAGGATATCGTGGGCGTTTTCGGCGTTGAAGGTGTATTGTGCTTTGAGTTCCTCTGCCCACTCGGCGTGCTTGGAGAGCACCTCGTCGGCGGCGATATCAGCACCGTTCACGATCGCATCTGCCAAATCTGCCAGTTCCTGCTTCAGGCGGCT
>JAGBGW010000233.1 GCA_017935825.1 Clostridia bacterium | reverse complement strand
CCCCCTTTATGGAGCGGTATCGAAGTGGTCATAACGGGGACGCCTCGAAAGCGTTTTGGGTCACAAGCCCACGTGGGTTCGAATCCCACCCGCTCCGCCAAGCAAAAAACATCCACCCAGGATGGGTGGATGTTTGTTGCTTTTGCTGTAGTTGGGTGGATCGAAGAGAACCCATTTGCGCAGCAAATGGGTTCGTCGTAGTCTAAGCGGCGAAGCCGTGAGAGCATCCCACCCGCTCCGCCAGGAAAAAAGCCCTTGTCGAAAGACAAGGGCTTTTTTCAGTGAAATTCGCCTTCGGCGAGTGAAATATGGCTTTGCCATGTGAAATAGCTGTGCTGTGAAATATTTGCTTTGCAAATGTGAAGAAGGCGAATTTTATTTCACATTGCAACGAAGATGCAATATTTCACAATTCACGTAGTGAATTATTTCACATTTTCCATCAGGAAAATATTTCACTCATGTCCTCATTTTTGTGATTTTATCACAGAAAAAATCCTGGATTGCGAGTATACTATAATCAGGAAAAAGAAGAAAGGGGCTGACAAAAATGGCAGCTATGAATATCAACTCCGCACAGCTGAAAGAGCTGATCGAATCCAGGAAGACGTTTTTGGTGGACTTCTGGGCGCCCTGGTGCCCGCACTGCAAAAAGATCAACCCCGCCATCGAGCAATTGCGGGAAGAATACGCAGGCGTGCTGGATGTGGTAAAACTTGACATGGATGAATCCGACGACCTTTGGGACGACCTTGGCGTGGAACTGATCCCCACGCTGCGCCTGTATGTGGACGGCGAAATCGTGGATTCCACTGTGGCACCCGAATCCAAGGCAGCGATCGAGGAATTCCTTCGCGATATTGTACCTGTACCGAAGAAGAAAACGCAGGATAAAGTATATGACATGCTGGTCATCGGCGGCGGCCCCGGCGGTTACACGGCGGCGCTGTACGCATCCCGTGCAGGGCTTGAGACTCTGGTCATCGAAAAACTCTCCGCAGGCGGCCAGATGGCGCTGACCCACCAGATCGACAACTATCCCGGTTTCGTGGAAGGTGTGGGTGGTTTCGAACTGGGCGATCAGATGCAGCGGCAGGCGGAACGCTTCGGTGCAAAGACAAAGAATGCAGAAGTGAAAAGTTTCCATCTCAACGACAACCCCAAATCCGTGGAGACCAGCGAAGGCACCTCCTATGGCAAGACCATCGTGCTTGCAACGGGGGCAAATCCCAGAGAACTGGGAGTGGAGAATGAAAAGGAACTGATCGGTCGCGGCGTTGCTTACTGCGCGGCATGCGACGGTATGTTCTACAAGGGCAAGACCGTGGCTGTGGTGGGCGGCGGCAACTCCGCTGCGGCAGATGCACTGCTGCTTAGTCGCATCGCAAAGAAGGTCATCCTTGTACACAGAAGAGATTCCCTTCGCGCAACGAAGGTTTACCACGATCCGTTGATGAAGGCAGAAAACGTGGAAATGCGCTGGAACACCGTGGTGGAGGAATTGCTTTTTGACGAGCGCCTGACGGGTCTTCGTCTGAAAGATGTTAACAGCGGCGAAACGACGGAAATCGCGGTAGACGGTGTGTTTGTAAGCGTTGGCAGAAAGCCTGCTACGGAAGGCCTTGCAGGTCAGGTGGAACTGGATAATGCAGGCTACATCGTCGCAGGTGAGACCACCCAGACCAACGTCCCCGGTGTCTATGCGGTGGGCGATGTGCGCACCAAGCTGCTGCGTCAGGTGGTCACCGCCGTGGCAGACGGCGCAATGGCAGTACACATGGCAGAGGAGTATCTGGCAGGAGAACAGTAAAGTGAAGAAGAATAAATGGATCTTGCCCGTGGCATGTACCCTGGGCGGCGCGGCATTCGGTTTTGCCTACTATTATTTCATCGGCTGTAAATCAGGCAGCTGTCCTATCACATCCAATCCCTGGATCGCCACTGCATGGATGGCGGTGGTTGGCTACCTTGTGTCGGTGATGTTCTCCAAAAGAGAAGATGAGTCAAAAGAAGAATAAAGAAAAAGCCGTTCTGTAAAAAGAACGGCTTTTTGAATTCTATCAGCAAAGTTGCAGGAAAAAGTTTTCAAAGAATGTACATTGCGTGTTGCCGCCAAAATCTTCTCCGTAGGGAGAAAATGCCAGTGTACAGGCACAAAGGGGACGAAGTGCCTTTGCAAGGGGGGCATCGATCATAACCACGGGTGCCGCGTTGGTGTTGGGGAAGGAAAGCGCCACGGCTTTTTGTACGGCTTTATAGCCGAAGGAGGTTACATCTGCATAAATATGGGCTTCATCTGCGTGGACCAGTTCCAGCGCAATGCGGTCGTCATTGATGCGCTTGCGCAGCTTTTTTTCAAAGCGGATCACGGATTCGTGTGGTGCCAAAATACAATCGATGTCTGCACCGCTTTCGATATCCAAAGCTCCCGTGCGGCTTGCCAACAAATTGGTGACCACCGCCTGGTTTCGGGCACAGTTTTCGCCACCGTATTTGCCAAGAATTTTTAACACAATAGGTGCGAATACGCGGGGATTCATTGCCAGCATGCGACTGAAGAAACCGTTTTCGTACAGTGCACTTTTTGCAAACTGACGACTTGCGGAATCCAGGCGGGGAGAAAACGAAGGGTCTTCCAAATACAGGACTGCCTGTGCCAGCATATGCAGCGCGCAATTGCTGCTTTTTGTATTGGCACAATCGTCGGAGATGCTGTGCATGTGAAACATGGCCTGCGTCCTTGTACCTATGCCTACGGCGGCAATGCGGTTTTTCTTGTTTCTACCAAATTGTGCGATGTGACCGCCTTCGCAAAGGACGCAGGCATAAGCCTGACCGTTTTGCTGCAGATCCTGCAGGACGACTTGCGTATCGTTTTGATCGTGGAGGAATACAAATGTTAAGCCTCGTTTCAGTTTACCGCCCTGCCGCAGCACGTTTTCCAATGCATCCAACATGGCAATGGCACGGGGCGGACCGTCAAACTGACCGCCTGCAAAAAAGAAAGGATTGCGGCTTTGCGCGGTGATGGAGGCGTCGGGCACATCCATCTGTACGGCGCAGACCACGGGCAAAAGATCGGTCTCAACGGGCAGTTCCAAATAGAGAGATCTGCCCACCACTCGCGTTTTTGCCGCAGTGGATAGCAGGGGATAGGATACTTCAATAAAAGATTCAAATGCATCGGGAGCATAACGTGCAGCACAGCAAAGAAGTGTCTGCTTTTCTTCCTGAGAAGGTAAAAGAGCGTACAGTGTATCGTCTGCGGATGATAGTTCTGCATCATTCCCTTCACACAACTGTACAGCACTTTCTTCCGCCTGGGGCAGGGAAAACTTGGGTAGGGAACCCTCCACAAGCGGTGCGATGCGTACGTGGGGACTGGGTGCTGCCACGGCACGAAATACAATCACCGCAAGAAAGATAAGCGGGATCAAAAACAAGCAGTAGTACATGAAAAACCTCCGATATGGAAAAGAAAACCGATGCAGGGCATCGGTTTTATGTCACAAAATTCAGATGCGCAGTGCAAACACTGCGGATAAAAGACCGACAATACAAGCTGCGGCACCAATGGTCAGACGACCAGGCAGTTCCAACGGCAAAAGCATTGCACAGGCAAGACCGCTTGCAATAAGCAATATGGCAATAAATACCAGTGTCAATCGCAAACCGAAGTTTCTGTGGCGACGCAGATTTTTTCTGCAAACGCGACGCGCTTTATGCAAGGCTTGGGCAGCATCGTGACATTCATAGCTGTAGGATTCCTCCAGCATCGGACGGGATGCATCCGGCACAAGACGGCGTACCTGGTCCATCGCACGTTTGGCAGAGGCGATCTGGCGGGCATAGACATTTTCCAGCGGTTCGATATTAAATGCAAGACGCTGATTTTCCAAATAGGCGCGAAGATGCTGCAGCGTTGCTGTGGTAAGTCCCCACCATGCGCGATAATCCTGTGGTGTATCCTTTACGCTTTGACGGAAAACGTAAAGGGCCTGTTCAAACTGACCGCGCATCAAAAGCTGATCACCCTGACGCAGTGAGGCTAGTCCTGCGCCCTGCAATTGGCTTGGACGCTCGCCAACAAAGGAATCCTGTTGGGACAGTGCATCGTCTACGCCGGGTGCAGCAGCGGCAGGATCCAGATTCGGTGTCGTCTGCGCGCGCTTTTTCAAAAGAAGACGGCATCCACAAGAAGGACACTGTGCTGTGCCCTTATCCGCATTGGTTGCGAAATCTTCCCTGCATCGGGGGCAGGTAATTGTGATCATGCCCATGAAATATACGCTCCGTGATTGATTAAGACGGTTGACGCATCGGCAAATTTATGCCAAATGTGCCATTCCTGATACCTTAGAATATACCATAATTCGCAGATAATTGGAATATGCAACCGCTCACATCAAAAGATTTTGCGTTTTTCTTTATTTCAGCCTGTATAAGTATAGGAAAATATGCGCAAAACCTGCATTTGTGTGCTATACTAAAGTGTATGAGCCTGTAAAGGTGCATCCATTAGTATGATGGCAGTCTGGAGAATAAACTTATGCAAAACCTGTTTCTGACAAAAGAAAGAATTGAACAGCTGCTGGAGCAATACGGCAGCCCTGTGTATGTATATAGTGAAGCAATCCTTCGCCAAAAATGCGCTGACATGCGCGGCTTGCTTGGTGCGGAAAATTCCCATGTGTCTTTTTCCGTCAAGGCGAATACCAACCTTTCCATTTTGAAGATCGCCCGCGATGCAGGCATGTATGCAGATGCCATGAGCGCAGGTGAGATCTTCCTTTGCAAGCAGGCAGGCTTTGCACCGCAGGAGATTTTCTACGTCTGTAATAACGTATCTGCCGATGAAATGCGCTATGCTGTGGATCAGGGTCTGGTGGTCAGCATCGACTCCGTCAATCAGATGCGCGTGCTTGCATCCGCTTGCCCCGGCGCCCGCGCTGCAGTTCGTGTCAACACCGAGTTCGGCGACGGACACAGCGACAAGGTCGTTACCGCAGGCAAGAAGACCAAGTTCGGCGTACAGCTGAAATTCATGCAGGAAGTGGCTGAAATCGCCAAGGCAGGCAACGTAAAGATCGTGGGCCTGAACCAGCACATCGGCTCTTCCGTGCAGAATGCAAAAAATTACGAGGCAGCAGCAAACGTGCTGATCGATATGGCACTGGAATTCCCCGAACTGGAGATTCTGGACTTTGGCGGCGGCTTCTTCGTGCCCTACCGTCCTGAGGAAGAAGATATCGATCTGGATGACCTTCGCGCAATGTTCGTGCGCCTGCACGATCGCATCGTAGCAGAGCATCCCAACGGCGCCAACATCTCCATGCGTACCGAGCCCGGCCGCTATGTGGTTGCAGATTGCGGCATCCTGCTTGGCACCGTGGAAGACGTCAAGGAAAACTTCGGCAAGACCTACGTGGGTACCGATATCGGCTTCAACGTCCTTGCCCGTCCCATGCTCTACGATGCCTATCATCACATCGTACTGCCCGGTCACGAGGGAGAACAAGAACAGACCGTTACCGTCACCGGCAACATCTGCGAAAGCGGCGATATCCTGGCAAAGGACCGCAACCTTCCCATTCCCAATGTGGGCGACCCCATCGTCATTCAGACCGCAGGTGCTTACGGCTATGTGATGAGCAGTGTATATAACTGCCGCATGCGCCCTGCCGAGGTGCTCATCGACTTGGAAGGCCGCGATCGCCTGATCCGCCGCCGCGAGACCATCGAAGATCTGCTGGCTCCCATGCTTGTATAAGGAGTTGAATTCTTGGAAACTTCAACAAAACGAAATTTCGCAGTCTTCATCGATATGGAGAATGTGGGCGGCAAACGGATCGCCCTTGAGACCATCATCGAAACACTGAAGATCCGCGGTGATATCTGGATCGGACGGGTCTACGGTTACAGCGACCGCTACTCCGACCTTCGGGAGGTATTGCTCAGCAACACCTTCACTGCCGTACCGTCTCTTCGCTACGGCTCCAGTCAGAAAAACTCGCTGGATATCCAGCTGGTGGTAGATGCACTTGACGTTGCCTACACCAACCCCAAGATCGACAGTTTCTGCATCGTATCGGGTGACAGCGACTTTACCCCTCTGGTGGGTAAGCTCAAAAGCATGGGCAAGTACGTGCTTGGCATCTCCCGAAGCGAGTCCGCAAGCAATGTGTTCATCAGCGCCTGCAATGAGTTCCTCTTCCTTGAATCCGTGCGGCAGAAGCCTGCACCCAAAGCGCGGATGACCGAAGATGCCGATGATGAAGAACAGGTCCTTCTTCGCCAGATCGAAACGATTTTGGCAGAACAGACCGATGCTTCGGGCTACATGCTGGCGTCTGTTTTGAAGGATGTTTTGACCCGACTTCGCCCCGATTTTAATGAGCGTGCGTTTGGTCACAGCCTCTTTGGAAGACTTTTGATGGCTTTGGAAGAAAAGTACGGCACCATCCACTGCGAGACCGACCGCTTCAATTTGAAGGTCTGCCTTGCCGCACCTGCGGAAAAGAAGCGTCCTTCGGATAAGCTTAAGCGGGGTGACTGGATCGATCAGGTGCAGGATATTCTGGACCGGCTGAAGCAGGATGGCTTCGATCGTGTCAATCCCAGCATCATCAAAGAGAGCATCCGCGATGTCTATCCCGACTTTACCGAGCGTGCCGTTGGCTACCGCAAGTTTAGCGACATGATGAAGGTGCTGGAGCGGGAACACCGCATTAAAATTTCCGCCGACGAATCGGCAAACATGCTTATTACGATCCTGTAAATAAATTTTGAGAAAGGCAATGCAAATGGAAAAGATCACTGCATCCAACTTTATCGAAGAAGAAGTCATCCGTGACATCGAGTCCGACCGCTTTGGCCGCGCTATCCAGACCCGTTTCCCTCCGGAACCCAACGGCTATCTGCACATCGGTCACGCTAAGGCGATCTGCATCGACTTCCTGACTGCAAAGAAGTTCGGCGGCAAATGCAACCTGCGCTTTGACGACACCAACCCCACCAAGGAAGACACCGAATACGTTGAGTCCATTCAGGACGATATCCGCTGGCTTGGTTTCCAGTGGGACGAACTGCGCTATGCTTCCAGCTATTTTGATACTTACTATGAGTGCGCACTGAAGCTGATCCGCGAGGGCAAGGCATATGTCTGCCACCTGAACGCTGAGCAGATGCGCGAATATCGCGGCACGCTGACCCAGCCCGGTAAGGAGAGCCCTTACCGCAACCGTTCCGTTGAGGAAAACCTGGATTTGTTCGAGCGCATGAAGAACGGCGAGTTCCCTGAGGGCACCTGCGTTCTGCGTGCAAAGATCGATATGGCTTCTCCCAACATGAACATGCGTGACCCTGCACTGTACCGCATCAACCACATTCCCCATCATCAGACCGGCACCAAGTGGTGCATCTATCCCATGTACGACTTTGCACATCCCATCGAGGATGCTGTGGAGAACGTCACCCATTCTCTTTGCTCTCTTGAGTTTGAAGATCACCGTCCGCTCTACGATTGGGTTCTTGAAAACTGCGGCTTTGTCAAGCCTCCCCGTCAGATCGAGTTTGCCCGTCTGAACATCACCCGCGTGCCCATGAGCAAGCGCTACCTGCGCCGTCTGGTTGAGGAAAATCTTGTAGAGGGCTGGGACGATCCCCGTATGTCCACTTTGGCAGGTCTTCGCCGCCGCGGCTATACTCCTGAATCCATCATCGATTTTTGCCAGCGTGCAGGCGTTGCAAAGGCAAATTCCGAAGTGGATGCAGCTCTGCTTGAGCACTGCGTCCGTGAAGATGCCAAGATGCGTGCACCCCGTCTGATGGCAGTCCTGGATCCCATCGAGCTTGAACTTGTCAACTACCCCGAAGAAGGCGAGATGCTGGAGATCGAGAACAATCCCGAGAACCCTGAGATGGGTACCCGCAAGGTCTCCTTCTCCAAGCACGTTTATATCGAGCGCGATGACTTTATGGAAGAGCCTCCCAAGAAGTTCTTCCGTCTTGCTCCCGGCCGCGAAGTTCGCTTGAAGGGCGCATACATCATCAAGTGCGAGGAAGTTGTAAAGGATGAAGATGGCAACATCGTCAAGCTCCTTTGTTCCGTGGATATGGAATCTCGCTCCGGCATGCCCGGTGCAGACCGCAAGGTCAAGGGCACCCTCCACTGGGTGGACAAGGCAACGGCTGTGAAGTCCACCGTCCGCCTGTATGACTACCTGCTCATCCCCGACGACGGCACTGACCGCGATGTGACCGAGCGCTTCAACACCGAGTCCATTCAGGTGATGGATAACGCATATGTTGAAAAGGCGCTGGCAGAAGTGGAAGCTCCCTTCCTTTGCCAGTTCCTGCGCCTTGGTTTCTTCTGCGCAGATTCCGTCCACTATACCGCTGAGCACCCCGTCTTCAACCGCACGGTCGGTCTGAAGGACTCTTGGGCAAAGGCACAGAATAAGTAAAAAATCAATCGCGGCAGATTTTTGTCTGTCGCGATTTTCTTTTCATTTGATTGTTGCGTGGAGCGTGGAATATGTATTTGGAAAAAGATGAATTGGAACAGCGTGTGGTGTGCAAGCAGTACATCTATATTTCCAATCTGACCAAAAGAATTAATCAAGCACTCAAGGAAGTGGGGTATGATTATTATGTCAAACGAGGAAATATCATATCTTGGCTTGTGACGGACGGTGTATTGTATCGCACACAAAATGCCAAATCGGTGGAAGGTGTTTTTCCAACAGAAATCGGAAAATCTTTGGGTATTAGTACCTCGCAAGGAAATCACGCAAAGTATTCGCCGTATGCACAGAGGTATATTGTGCAAAATTTAGACAGAATAATTACACACCATCTTAATATAAAGGTATATAATGATGCTGAAGCGGATGAAGATGAAACTGAATGGACGGAACTTCAGGATGCATTGTTGATTGAATTGTTTCGACGGAAAGTTGAAATGGAACAGATCATCGATATCATTGGTTTTGAACGAGAAGATGTGCAGGAACGCATCCTGCATTTGATGAAAACAGATAGATTATAAGGAGGCAATCCTATGATAAATGATCTTGCAAGACGGTATCGTTCGGCGCGCAATGACTTGTTTCTTATTGTGACACTGACGGGGTTGAATATTCTTTTGGCAATGGCGGAATCCAATACATCTTTTTTATTCAGTGCCTTTTTTCCGCAGGTGGCAGTGACTTGGGCACAGCATGGCTTTTTGGGCATGGAGGGGTTTGCTTGTATGGCAGTGTATGGTTTGCTGCCCACAGCATTTGTATTTCTCTGTGCTCTGATGGCGAAGAAAGACCCCACATGGGTCTGGACGGCGACGATCCTGTTTATTCTGGACACGCTGTATCTGTTCGGCTTTATCTTCGCCTACGGTGCGCCCATTGCAGATTTTATCCTGGAAATCGCATTCCACGTTATCATCTTGATTCCCCTGATCCGCGGTGCTATCGCAGGTACCAAGCTGAACAAAATGGGAGAGAATGTGGAAGCGCTTGCAGCACAGCCTGCAGTCAATCTGCCCCAGCATCAGTATCAGTTCCTTTATGATAAGGAATTTGCAAAAGCCCATGGCACGATCAAAACAGGCAAACTGATCGCTCTTCTGATTGGATTCTTCGCTATGTTTTTCATTGCCTGCCTGTCCGTCGTTCCGTTGATGGAGATCATGAGTGAAACGGCGGCGATCTTCATCATGTTGGGTCTGATTGCAGGTGTGATGGTGGCATTCTTCATCCTGCTGGAAGGTATGATGCCCTTTACCTGGGCAGAAAAGTCCATCGTTTATCTGGACGAAACGGGAACGCTCTGCTATATGCGTGCCACCACGACTACCCGTCTTGCGGACATGAAGGTGGAAAACGCATGGCAGGATCGCTATGAAGTGACCTACACTGCGCCCAACGGCAAGCGGAAGAAATATGTCATCCCCAACGCTTATCCGCAGCTGGAGCTTTGGATGGATCAAAGGAGATAAAAAAGAAGATAAAACAAAGCACCCGAAATTTTCGGGTGCTTCTTTCTTTGCTTGCTTAGTTTTCCTTTGCCTTATAGGCTTGCAGTGCCGTCTCTTCAGACTTTGCGATATGGTCTTTGAGCATGGAAAGATACTGGGAAAAATCCTTCTTTTCTTCCTCCGCCACGGAATCGTCGCAGGATGCAAAGGCGCTGCCCAGTGCGTGGTAGACGCGAAGAAGTGCCATCGCGGCGCCGGGATTCTGCCCGTTGTAGGCGATGATGCGTGCATCCGCCTGCATCATGACCTGCATGGAAAAGGGTGTTTCTTCCAGATAAGCTTCCTTTTTCAGCTCAAACTGCTCCACCAAAGATTCGATGGTGGAAGACTCAAAATTGTAGCCCAGATAATCGCGGAAAAATTCTGCTTCTTTTTCGGAAATCACATCGTCGGATGTGGTCAGAAACAGCAGAAACTTCACCAGATCCAGACGGATGAAGCGGGAAGTTTTATCCTCATGGCCGAAACTTGCAACGCCAAGGGATGCCTCGTCCATCACATCGCCGAAAGCGATCGCGTCCAGTACCATCTGCCGCAGCTGTTGATTCATATAGGCTCGACCTCCTTAAATTCTTAGAATTTGCCTGTGGGCTTATTATGCTTGTTTTGGCGGCGTTCGTCAATCCAATCGACAAAATGGTAATGGAAATAAAACATTTGCAATAAAAAAGAGCGCCGAAGCGCTCTTTTTAATCGTTAACTCAGACTTCGAAGGTGATGGGCTCGTCAAGCTCCTTGACGAAGCAGTCGTGAGTGTAGGTGTAGGGGGGCAGGATGACGATGCCGTGCAGACGCTTGTCGCCAAGTGCGAAGGGAGCCATGTGCCAAACCTTACGCTTAATGCGGCAATATGCATGTGCGGGCAGGATGAACAGCTCAAGGTCTTCTGCCTTGGGGGATTCGCTGGGCAGACCAACATGCATGATCACGTCTTCTTCAAAGCCGCCGTAGATCTCTTCGGTATCATTGTGATACTCGCTGCGGGTGATTTCGAAGGGACGGGGAGATACGCCCTGCAGAGTGACTGCGGTCAGGGGGCAGCCAAGCTTTGCGACCATGGAGTCGTCACGATAGAAGTTTACGGGATCGTTCTTTACATCGACCTCTTCCCAGGTCATGTAGGTGCCGTACTTCCAGAAGTTTTCATGGGTCATGACTTGTGCAACTTTTTTCATTGTATTATCCTCCGTGAAAAATTTAAAAATCTATTTCGAGGTGGCTCTTGCACCCGGAAATCAATAGAAATACATGGGCTGGGTGTATGCAAAGTTGCCCTTTGCATCCTTGACCGCAATGCGAAGGAAGCTTTCATCGCCGCGCAGCTTGAACTCTGCATGGGTCATGCCTTCGCCAACCACGGTCTTGCCCCAGTGGTCATAGGTGACAAAGTAAACCTTGTCTGCAGGGGAACAATCCACCGACACGATGCCGTTTTCGATCTTGTAGTCGTAAATCTCGGGGCCGTTGGATGCGTAGTAGCGGCCTGCACGCAGAGCCTCTGCAATGGCTGCGTGGGTCTTTTCCTTTGCCTTGACACAGATCCAGCCGCCGCAGAAGCATTCGGGAGTGTGGGTGTCGTCGGTGGCGACGATGTTCCACTTCTTGCCGCGTTGAAGGAGCGTGTCATAGATGTGGTCGGAATAACCGCATGCGAATCTCAGGTCGCAGCAGGTGTTGTAAATCTCCATAGCGTCCACGTTCTCATACTGGCAAAGCGTGGATGCATCGCGGTGGGACCAGTTGGGATGGGCGTAGATGACAAAATGTCCCGTGCGCTTCAATTCATCGATCATGCGCTGTACGCTCCAGCCAACAGACGGCGGGAAGGGCTTCAGCTCCTTACCGTGCTCGTAACCGCCTTCGGGATCGAGGAGAACGCCCACCAGATGGTCGAACAGATAGTGTTCCTTATCGTCGTAGTTGACTTCCACACCGGGGAAAAGAAGCAGTCCGTCCACGTTCCATTCATCGGTATTGGTGTAGATGAAGTGGTCGGTGATGCTGATAAAGTCATAGCCGCCTGCACGGTACTTTTCAAGCGTGGGCTTGGGGTCCATGCAGCCGTCGGTCAAAGTCGTATGGGTGTGCAGGTTGCCTTTATAAAACTGCCCCTCACCTGCAAAGGGATGCTGATCGGCATAATTGCCGCTGCAATATTCGGATGCTCTCATACTTCGGGCTCTCCTGTTCTCTTGATACACATAAATCTACCATAATTATAGCATAACACGGTGGATTGTCCATAATCGGTTTGAAAGTATACAGAAATTCTTGCGGGATGGGAAAGTAGGGACCGTCATCCTTGACGGTCCGTTTCACAAACGCGTGCGGACCGTTCGGGAGAACGGTCCCTACAATCATTTGAAAAAACATAGGAGGGCCGCCGAGCCCTCCCGTAACTTACATATTGAATTATCTTCTTCCCCTTGTATCGCGGGAAGTTTTTGCGGTTTTTCCGCCTCTGCGATCGTTTCGATCGTTGCGTTCGGTACGTCTGTCGGGCTTGGCGTTGCGCCCCTCTCTGCGGTCGGATTTGGCGGATTTAGCACCTTTTGCGGAGGATTTACCGCCCTTTCCGTCGGAACGCTTCTGATCCGCTTTTGCGGCGCCCTGAGGGCGTTCGGGGCGTACCAGACATTCCTTCCCAAAACCGATCAGATCGCTTCGTCCAGCGGCATGGAGCGCCTGTACAACCAGCCTTCTCTTATCGGGACGTGCCCATTGAAGAAGTGCTCTCTGCATGGCCTTTTCGTGGGGATCACGCGCCACGTAGACGGGCTTGTAGGTCTGGGGATCGATGCCCGTGTAGTACATGCAGGTGGAAATCGTACCCGGGGTGGGATAGAAGTCCTGCACCTGTTCGGGTACACGACCGCGCTTGTGCAGGTATTCTGCCAGCTTTACTGCATCCTGCAAGGTGGAGCCGGGATGGCTGCTCATCAGGTACGGCACGATATACTGCTCTTTTTCGTAGCGGTCGTTGAGATTGCGGTACTTATCCATAAACCGCTCGTAGACCTCGATATGGGGCTTGCCCATGTAGTCCAGAACGGAATTGACACAATGCTCGGGCGCAACTTTCAGCTGTCCCGACACGTGGTAGCGTACAAGGTCTGCGAAGAATTCACCGCTCTTATCACAAAGCATGTAGTCATAGCGAATGCCGCTTCGCACAAAGACTTTCTTCACACCGGGAATGGCGCGAAGCTTACGAAGCAGCGACAGATAATCCGACTCATCCGCATCCAGATTCTTGCAGGGCGTGGGCGCAAGGCACTTTTTGTTGGGGCAAAGACCGTGCTTGAGCTGCTTTTTGCAGGAAGGATGACGGAAATTCGCCGTGGGACCACCCACGTCCGCCACATAGCCCTTCCAGAGGGGATGCTGTGTCATAGCGGTGACCTCGCGTATGACGGATTCGTGGCTTCTGGAAGTGATCATGCGTCCCTGATGGAATGCCAGTGCGCAGAAGTTGCAGTAGCCGATGCAGCCACGGTTGTGGATGACGGAAAAGCGCACTTCCTCGATGGCAGGCACACCGCCCATTTCGTCGTACATGGGGTGAACTTCCCTTGTGTAGGGCAGGTCGGCAACCGCATCCAGCTCCTGCGTGGAAAGCGGCATCTGGGGCGGATTGACCAGAAGATATCGGGAATCGTGCGCCTGGATCAATGCTTTGCCGCGGATGGGGTCGTGCTCGTCGTATTCTTTTCGGGTAGCGACGGCGTATGCCATCTTGTCCTTGGTCACTTCCTCAAAAGAAGGCAGTGTGATCTTGGGATATTTGCACACCTCGGGGTCGGATACCAGCACAGCAGTGCCCTTGATATCCGTCATGGAAGAGATGTCTTCCTTCTTCTTCAGACGGCGTGCAATCTCCCTTGTGGCATTTTCGCCCATGCCGTAGACCAGAATGTCTGCGCCTGCATCGTGCAGAACGCTTCTTCTGACCTTGTCTTCCCAGTAATCATAGTGAGCAAAGCGGCGAAGGGATGCTTCCAGACCGCCGATGATGATGGGCAGGTCACCGAAAGCTTCTCTTGCGCGGTTTGCATAGACGATGGTGGCGCGGTCGGGACGAAGACCCATCTTCTTGCCGGGGGAGTAGAAGTCCTCGCTTCTTCGCTTTTTGGCGGCGGTGTAGTGGGCGACCATGGAGTCAAGGTTGCCGCCCGAGATCATCACGCCAAGACGAGGTTTTCCCATAGCAAGGAAATCCTCACAGGAATGCCAGTCGGGCTGGGCAAGCACCGCCACGCGGAATCCTTCCGCTTCCAGCACGCGGGCAATGACCGTGGAGCCGAAGGAGGGATGATCCACATAGGCGTCACCTGTGACGACGAGAAAATCATACCACCACCAGCCGCGGTCGTTCATATCCTGTTTGGAAACGGGAAGAAATACTTCGGGATACATAACATCCTCCAAATAGAACACAAGCGCCGAAATGGCGCTTGCAGTTTTTAATCAGCACATGTGATGATGGCGCCGCCAAGGCACACAGCGCCCATGTAGAATACCACGCTCTGACCGGGGGTCACGGCGCGCTGGGGCACGTCAAAGGTAACGCGGCACTTATCGCCATCCACCACCACATGGCAGCCCTGGTCGGGCTGACGGTAGCGAATTTTGCAGGTGCAGTCAAATTCCTTTGCAGGTGCTTCACCCTTGATGAAATGCAGTTGCTCGCCAAGCAGTGCGCCTGCAAAAAGCTGGGGCGCATCGTGACCTTCCGCCACGATCAGTTCATTGGTGGCAAGCCGCTTTTCCACAACAAACCAGGGACGACCATCGCCTGAGCCGCCGCCTAAGCGGATGCCCTTGCGCTGACCGATGGTGTAGAAGATCAGACCATCGTGACGACCCAGTACTTTGCCATTGATATCGACGATATTGCCCGGCTGACTTGCAAGATGCTGGGAGAGGAATTTGGAGAAATTCCGCTCGCCGATGAAGCAGATGCCGGTGGAATCCTTGCGTTCTGCGTTGGGCAGCCCCAGTTCCTTTGCAATGCGGCGCACGTCGGTCTTGTTCAGATGCCCCACGGGGAACATGGCGCGGGACAGTGCCTCCTGACCCAACATATAAAGGAAGTAACTCTGGTCTTTGCCCGGGTCTGCACCGCGAAGCAGGGTATAGCTGCCATCGGAATCTCTTCCAAGCTGGGCGTAATGACCCGTTGCCAGTGCCTGAGCATCCAGCTTCATTGCCATGTCAAGGAATGCCTTGAACTTGATCTCGCGGTTGCACAGCACGTCGGGGTTGGGGGTCCTGCCCTTTTCCAGCTCCGACAGGAAATCTGCAAACACGCGGTCGCGATATTCACGGGTAAAGTTTGCGGTATAGTAGGGAATGTCAAGCTTCTGGCAGACGCCGCGCACCATGTCGTAATCTTCCACGGCGGTGCACACGCCCGTCTCGTCTTCCTCTTCCCAGTTTTTCATAAACACAGCCACTACATCGTGACCTTCACGCTTCAAAAGCGCTGCGGCAACGGCGGAATCCACACCGCCGGAGATGCCGATGACGATAGGCTTTGCCATGATCAAAACTCCTTATTCAGTGACGGGTGCATCGTCAAAGACGACCTGCGTCTGCCAACGACCCGTAAAGTAGAACCAGATTGCCACGCAAAGTGCTGCGATGGTCGCGGACGGTGCGCCAAGACCCACGCCCGGCAGACCCCAATCCAAAGCCATACCGAAGATGTAGGAGAAGGGAATGCGGAACAGCAATGCGGACATGACGTTGTTGATGAGAGAAAATTTGGTGTGACCGGAACCGATGTTCAAGCCATTCAGGCAGAACAAGAAGGGCACGATCAGATAGTCCACGGACATGATGCGAAGGTAGCTGACGCCAAGGGTGATCATGCCGTCGTCGTCTGCAAACAGGCGAAGGACCTGTTCGGGGAACAGCTGCACGATGGCGAATACCGACCAGCTCATGATCACGGCCATCAGCATACCGATGCGCATGGTTTGCTTGGCGCGGTCGATCTTGCCTGCGCCGATGTTCTGTGCGGCCATTGCGGATACAGCAGAGCTCATGGCGATGGCAGGCAGGATCGCAAAGGAATTGACTTTACCTGCTGCACCAACAGCTGCGGATGCATCCACGCCGAAGGTGTTGACCAGTGCGGTGATGAACAGGAACGATACGTTAGTGATCACGTTCTGCACACTGGTGGGGATGCCGACCTTCAAAAGCATTTTCAAACGGTTGCCGTAAAAACGGAAGGAAGAAAGTTTGAAGTCGAAGATGAAGTCGTGGCGCTTCATGTACAGGATGCACAGGAACATGCTCATCGCTTGGGAGAAGATGGTTGCAAGTGCTGCGCCCTGTGCACGCATGCCGTATGCGCCGACCAAAATCAGGTCCAGAATGATGTTGGTCACACAAGCGATGCCGACGAACATCATCGGGTGTTTGGAGTCGCCCATGCCGCGCATGATTGCGGAAAGTGCGTTGTAGCCGAAGATAAACAGCGTACCAAGCGTGGTGATGATCAGATATGCATTTGCCTGATCAAAGGACTCTTCGGGGGTCTTGATCAGATGCAAAATGGGTTTTCGAATGGAAATCATGACCACGGTCATGACCAGGCCAAGGAAAAACAGCGTGGTAAGCAGTGTGCCTACCAGCTCGCGCATGGCGACCTTGTCGTTTCTTCCTTTAAACTGACCGATCAGTACTGTACCGCCCACGGAAAGACCGATGACGATGTTGGTCAGAAGGAAGGTGACCTGACCGCCGATGTTAACACCGGACATGCTTTCTGCACCGCAGAAGTTGCCGACGATGATCATGTCAGCCACGTTGTACAGCGCCTGGATCATGTTGGAAAGAATGAAGGGCCATGCAAAGCGCAGCAGCTGCTTGGTGATGTTGCCCTTGGAAAGGTCGCGCTCAAAACGACTGTCCATGTGTAACCTCCTTTGCTCTAAAAAATCGGCGTTCGTACAGGGGACAAACGCCGACGGGGTTGTTTGAATGATTTTATGCGTTCAGCTTTTCGATGGAAGCACGGATGCGGCGAAGGGTCTCTTCCTTGCCCAGGATGGCTGCAATTTCGGTTGCACCGCCTGCGGTGGAAGCGCGGCCGGTGATGGCGATACGTGCGGGCCAGTAAACCTGACCGTTCTTGACGCCAAGCTTTTCAACCAGAGCCTTGAGGCAATCCAGCAGGCTTTCCTCGGTCCATACATCCAAAGCTTCGTAAACTTCGAGGATCTGGGGCACCATTTCGCGTGCCTGCTCCACGGAAGTCTTCATCTTCTTATGCGCATAGATCTCAAGGTCATAGTCTTCGGGCATGGCGGCGATATAGTCCACCATCTCGCCAACTTCGGACAAGACCTCTACACGGGGCTGCAGCACACGGCACAGCACGTCCACGTCGATCTTTTCCACATCCAGTGTCTTTGCAAGCTCAGGAACGAGGATCTCTTTCCACTCCTCAGCAGAAAGCTTTCTGATATATGCTGCGTTGAACCAGCGAAGCTTTGCCAGGTCGAAGATGGAGGGAGACTTGGAAAGTCCCTTGGTGTCAAATGCGTCGATCAGTTCTTCCAATGTGAACATTTCCTGATCGTTGCCGGGGTTCCAGCCAAGCAGTGCAATGTAGTTGACGATGGCATCCTTCAGATAGCCCTGCTGCAGCAGATCTTCAAAGGAGGGGTCGCCGTAGCGCTTGGAAAGCTTGCGCTTTTGATCCTTCATGACCGGAGGCACGTGGATGTAGCGGGGACGCTCCCAACCAAAGGAATCGTACAGTGCGTTGTACTTGGGGGTGGAGGAAAGGTATTCCTCGCCACGGATAACGTCGGTGATGCCCATCAGATGGTCGTCCACAACGTTTGCAAAGTTATAGGTAGGAAGACCATCGCTCTTCAAAAGGACGGTGTCGTCCAAGGTTGCATAGTCAATGCTGATGCGGCCGAATACCACGTCGTCGTATACGTCGGTGCCTTCGGTGGGCATCTTCTGACGGATAACGTAGGGTTCGCCTGCTGCGATGCGGGCCTGTACCTCTTCTTCGGAAAGGGTGGAGCAGTGACCGTCATATTTGAAGGTGGTGCCGTTTTTTTCGCACTCTGCGCGAAGAGCATCCAGACGCTCCTTGGTGCAGAAGCAGACGTATGCGCCGCCGCGACGGACCAGTTCCCATGCGTATTCTTTATAAAGGTTGCGGCGCTCGGTCTGAATGTAGGGACCAAAATCGCCGCCTACGTCGGGACCTTCATCATAGGTCAGACCTGCCTGACGCAGGGACTTATAAATAAGTTCGGTTGCGCCTTCTACAAGACGTTCCTGGTCGGTATCTTCAATACGAAGGATAAACTTGCCGCCTGCCTTTTTGGCATACAGCCAGGTATAAAGCGCAGTGCGCAGACCGCCGATGTGCAGATAACCGGTGGGGCTGGGCGCAAAACGAGTGCGAACACAATTGCT
>JAGBGW010000232.1 GCA_017935825.1 Clostridia bacterium | reverse complement strand
AGTGGTTCGTGTGCAGTGCGCTTGTCATTAAGGCTCTGCTGCATGCGTGATATATCCTCGTCGCTTGCGGCAGTGCCGTCACCGCTTTCGGATGCAGAATCGATTGCAGTCAGCTCATCTGCAATATCCTGCAGGCTTTCAGCCAGTGCGCTTTGTTCCATCTCCACGCGCTCCACGTCACTTTGACGGTCGGCAGCATTCTGTTCCAAGATATTGGCGCGCTCCTGATGCTGACCAAGTTCAACACGCAGGTTTGCAATCTGCTCTTCCACATCGTGCAGGCGCTGGGAAATGCGCTGTGCTTCTGTCTTGATCTGCTCTGCTTCCGCGGTCAGTTCTTCACTTTCGCGCTGCAGCTTTGCAAGCTTTGCCTGCTCATCTTCGATCTGGCGATCACGGGAAAGAATGCTGGTGGAACGGGACTGCATGGAACCACCCGTCATGGAACCGCCGCTGTTCAAGACGTCACCTGCAAGGGTGACGATGCGGAAGGAATAGCGGTTTTCGCGAGCCAGACGGATACCTGCATCCAGGTCCTCCACAATGACCACGCGGCCAAGAAGGTTTTCAATGGCCGGACGGTATTTTGCATCGTAAGATACAAGGTCGCTTGCTGCACCAAAGCAGCCTCTGCCCTTTGCGCTTGCCGCTTCTTTGCCGTTCAGGCTTCGGGACTGGATACCCGAAAGCGGAAGGAAGGTGGCTCTGCCGTACTGATGAGCACGAAGATGCTCGATCAGTCGCTTTGCAGATGCTTCATCTGGCGTGATAATATTTTGAAGTGCCGTACCAAGTGCCACTTCGATGGCCTTTTCGTACTTTTGCGGCACACTCATGATCTCTGCCACAACACCGCAGACGCATGCACCAAGGTGGCTTTCGCGGGATGCATCACGCAGCAGGTTTCGAACTGCACTGTGGAAGCCTTCGTAGTCCCGCTTCATCTGCTCCATCAGTTTCAGTCGGGTACGGCTCTGCCCCATCTCATCGCGCATGCGGCCAATGCGTTCCATAATGCCTGTTTCTTCCTTGGAAAGATCGGCAAGATTGGAAAGATAAGTGTTTCTGTCAACTTCAGCGGTGGTCAAAAGATTGCGGACCGTCTGTGCATGTCCACGTTCTTCTTCCAGCTCGTCCGTGACGCTCTGGGCAAACTCCTGCGCACGGCTAAGCTCGCCGTCACAGGCGCTCTGGCGCTCCATCAGGCCTTGCCGCATGGCTTCCAGCTGACTTCTGCGGCTCTTGATGTCGGACATGCGGTTCAATCGGCGAATGACTTCACCCTTTGCATCTTCCAATGCCTGTTCCTGTGCGGCAAGTTCCGCTGCACTGGAATCAAAGGTCACTTGCAGAGCATCAAGTTCGTCTTTTCTCTGCTGGGTTGACTGGGTGGTGTCATCGCAAGACGTCTGCAGTGCCTGCAGCTGCTGATTGATCTGCTCAATGCGAATAAGTTTCGCCTCTTCATCACTTTGGATGCGGGCATTTTCACGTTCGCCGGATGCAATGCGCTCCTGAAGAACTTTGATCTCACCCTCGCAGCTTTGCTCTTTGGCGGTGGATTCCACCACGCTTTCACGAAGCTGAACAGCATGTGCCTCCTGCGTACGCATCAAAGAGAAAACGGAATCTTCTTCCTCTGCCAGTTCGCCCCGTGCAACTTCGGTGTTTTCAAGTTCCACAGCCAGATCCTGCGCAAGTGCTTCCTGCTGAGCGATACGCTCCTGATTTCGAACAGCCTGTACAAGGAAGAGGTTAATTTCCTGATAGCGCAGATCGTCACGAAGCAGAAGATAGCGCTTTGCAACTTCGCTTTGTTCCTGCAAAGGCTCGATCTGGGAACGAAGTTCTTCCAAAATATCGTCAATGCGGATCAGGTTGTCCTCGGTTCTGCCAAGGCTTCGAAGTGCATCGGCACGGTCTGCCTTGAACTTTGCAACACCGCTTGCTTCTTCAAATACAGCGCGGCGGTCTTCTGCTTTGTTGGACAAAATCTCATCGATTCTGCCCTGACCGATGATGGAATAACCTTCTTTACCGATACCGGTATCACGGAAAAGATCGATGATATCACGCAGACGACAGGCGGATTTGTTAATAAAATACTCGCTTTTGCCGTCGCGATACATGCGGCGCGTTACTGCGATTTCCGCATAATCCAATCCAAGGTGGTGGTCTTCATTGTCAAAGACGAGAGAAACCTCGCAGTAGGACTGGGCGCGGCGCTTCTGGGTGCCGTTGAAGATAACATCTTCCATTTTGGCGCCGCGAAGCTGCTTTGCACTTTGTTCGCCAAGTACCCAGCGGATCGCATCGGCAACGTTACTTTTGCCGCTTCCGTTGGGACCGACGATCGCAGTGATGCCGTCCTCAAATTTAATTTCTATCTTATCGGGGAACGATTTGAACCCCTGCATTTCCAATCGTTTCAGGTGCAATTCAATTGCCCTCCATTTGTTTCAGCGCATCCAGCGCCGCGTTCTTCTGTGCCGTCTTTTTGCTGGGGCCTTCACCCACACCGATGACCTTTTCGCACAAAATGGCATGTGCCACAAAGTGCTTGCAGTGATCGGGACCACTTTCGCCTACGATGGCGTAGGTCACTTCGCCCTGTTTTGCACAGGCAAGCTGCAGCGTGGTCTTTGCATCAAGTCTTTTTTCAGGCACGATGGCACGATCCGTACCCGGAGAAAGCAGACGATGGATCAATGTTTGGGCAGGATTCTGTCCGCCGTCCAAATACACAGCACCGATGATCGCTTCCATGGCATCTGCAAGAATGGAATCACGATCCTGTCCGCCCGTTGCGATTTCGCCATTACCCAAAAGAAGGCAGTTACCCACGCCCAATGCACGTGCATACGTTGCAAGTGCCTCTTCGCAAACCAGTGCGGCACGAGCCTGCGAAAGGGTACTTTCATTTGCTTCCGGATACTTTCCGTAAAGAAGGGTGCTGGAATAAAGCTGCAGTACGGCATCGCCCAAAAATTCAAGCCGCTGGTTGTGTGCAGACTCGGTCATTGCACGATGCGTGTAGGAACAATGCGTCAGCGCAAGGCGAAGCAGTGCCTCATCTTTAAACTGATACTGCAGTTTTTCCTGCAGGATTTGCAAATTCGACATGATTTTTTCTCCTTCAATAACAGCCGAAAAGGCTGTTATGCTCGGTACGAAAGCGCTTGCCATTCGATGCCGGACAAAACAGCCCGTCGGTTCGTTATGCGGTTGGCTTATGCCTTGGTCTGCTCTTCGATGTAGCGAACGATATCGCCAACGCTCTTGAGCTGTTCCATGTTCTCTTCGTCGCCGTCCACGATGCTGATGTCGAATGCTTCTTCAAGGTTGAAGATCATTTCAACGATGTCAAGAGAGTCAGCCTTCAGATCGTCGATCAGAAGTGCATCCTCGGTGACCTTTTCTGCGTCACAGCCAAGCTGTGCCACGATTGCATCGCGTACCTTTTCGAATACCATGGTAGAGTACCTCCTAAGATAGATATGGATAAATGCTTTTATGATTATTCGCCGAACTGGTCGGACAAACTTTCAATCTGAGTTCTGAGGGTTTCCACAAGCTTACCGTCAACAAACTTTGCTGCCTGGTAGATTGCAGATTCAATTGCGCGGGCATTGGAGCTGCCGTGTGCCTTGACAACACAGCCGTTCAAACCGATCAAAGGTGCGCCGCCGTATTCGGCATAGTCGAACTTAGCCTTGAAGTTCTTAAATGCACCCTTAAGACCAAGTGCGCAGATCTTGCGCAAGGTGGTGGACATAAGCTCACGCTTCAAAAGCGTGGTCAGTGCACATGCCGTGCCTTCCATGGTCTTGAGCATGACGTTGCCTGCAAATGCATCGCAGACTACAACGTCCGCCATGCCGTTCGGTACATCGCGCGCTTCCACATTGCCGACGAAATTCAGCGGCATCTGCTGCAGGCGCGGATAAACCGCCTTGGTAAGCTCGTTGCCTTTTTCGGACTCTGCACCGATGTTCAAAAGACCAACTCTGGGATTTTCAACACCCTGTACAACGCGCATGTAAACATCGCCCATGACTGCAAACTGCAGAAGGTGATCGGGCTTTGCATCCACGTTTGCACCGCAGTCCACTGCCAATACAGGACCTTCAATAGTGGGCATCATGGAAGCCAAAGCAGGACGGATAATGCCCTTGATGGTTTTGATGATGATGGTGGAAGCAGCAAGCACTGCGCCGGTGCTGCCTGCGGAAATAAATGCATCCGCCTGGCCGTCACGCACCATCTTTACACCGACCACGATGCTGGAATCCTTCTTTTTGCGGATCGCAAAAACAGGTGCTTCATCGTTGGTGATGATTTCTCTGGCATCCACGATTTCAAGACGATCCTTGTCGTAGGAAAGACCGCTGAGTTTTTCCTCAATGACTTCCTTCTGACCAACCAGGATCATGGTGATATCTTTTCTTTTTGCAAGTGCTGCAACTGCGCCCTGAACCGTTACGTCAGGTGCATTGTCGCCGCCCATTGCATCCAATACAATGCGCATCGTCTGTTCCTCCAAAAGGGATAAAAGGGATTATTTGATGATCTTTTTCAAAGATTCGCGATTGCGGTTTAAAAGCTCCACATGACCTGCAAGAAGGCTTTCCATATTGCCAAGAAGTTCTTCTGCATAGTCGTTTGCCGCGCGGCGGATCTGTGCGGAATGCTCCTGTGCGTGACCGACAATATTGCGTGCTTCTGCCGTTGCACGCATGACGATCTCATGCTCACTCAAAATCAGGCAAGCCTGCTCGCTTGCTTCGGTAACAAGCTGTTCTGCCTCGCGTTTTGCATCCATCAGGATCTTTTCGCGGTCGCGCTTGATACCCTCCGCAGTGATGATGTCCTCAGGCAATGCAGATTTGATCTGCTCCACGGTCTCGATCATCTTTTCACGATCCACCATAGCTTTGCCGCCGCTCAAAGGCACCTGCGTGGCACGGTTGAGTTCATCTACCAAAAGATCAAGAAGCGTCAATACATCCATTTGCATTTTTCCTCCCAAATTTATCAACCTTTGGAATCAATCGCGTCTGCAACCACTTTGGGTACAAACGAGGATACGTCACTTTTATAATGGGCAAGTTCCCGCACAACACTGGAACTTACATACATAAGAGTCTCATCTGCAGGCAAAAAGATCGTCTGCACATCGCCGATGCGGCGATTGATGGCAGCAAGCTGCATTTCGTTTGCCATATCGTCCATACCGCGCACACCGCGTACGATGCACGTTGCACCCCATGCATGACAGGCATCCACAAGAAGTCCGTCAAAGTGTTTGACTTCGATGTTGGGGGTGTTCCGAAAGACTTCTTCCAGCATCTTCACGCGTTCAGACACCGTAAACATGGCGCCGGGTTTATTCACATTGCCAAGCACTGCCACAATCAGCTTATCGCAAAGTGCTGCAGCGCGGCGGGCAATATCCGCATGACCGCAGGTGGGCGGATCAAAAGAACCGGGATAGATGAATGTTTTCATATTTCACGCTTCCTTTTCTGCCTTCTTCAGGATGATGACTTCCGCCATACCGTATTTGCGGCGTTTGATCTGGGTAAGTCCCTCGGGCGCGGTAAAATCCGCACCTGCGCGAATCTCGCAGAAGATAGTACCATCATCCTGCAATAAATCGCGGGACAGGATTTTTTCAAGCACAGGCATCATGTACCCTGCATCGTAAGGCGGATCAAGAAAAATCAAGTCAAACTTGCCCGATACAGACTCCAGCGCCTGCTGAAATTTGGCACAAGCTGCACGGCATTGCTTCTGCAGACCGAGCGACTTGATATTGCCCTGCACCACAGATACCGCGCGGCGGTCCGCATCAAAGAAAAGACATTCATCCATGCCGCGGGACACCGCTTCAAGTCCAAGGGAGCCCGAACCCGCAAAAAGATCCAGCGCTCTTCCCCCGTCAAAGAAGGGGCCGATCATGGAAAACACGGCTTCGCGCACGCGGTCATGGGTGGGTCTTGTACCGTCACCCTGCGGTGCTTCGATCCTGCGGCCGCCCACAGTGCCTGCTATGATACGCAACGAAACCATCCTCCAAAATTATCTATGATAACTTCTACAGTATAGCATATTCGACACACAAGGACAAGTATGGCTTGCTTTCGTCAATCACAAGATATGACCATATCCACCAAAGCATCGTGCTGTTCTGTAGGAAGTTCCTCAGCGATGCGGTGATGAAAGCAAATACCCGCTTTTGTCGTCGTCTGTCGAAGGTTCGGAATGAGTCTGTCATAGAATCCGCCGCCGCGACCAAGGCGCTTACCCGATGCGGTCAGTGCTACAGCAGGAATCAACGCTTCGTCGATCGTGTTCGGCGGAACCTCTTCCCCGTCCAAAGGTGCAAGCACACGCTTTGCATCCTGTACGAGTGCCGCTCCTTCATCGTATCGCTTTAAGATCATATTCTCATCGTCGACACAATATGGCAAAATCACACAGCCGCCGCGGGAACGGATCACATCAAAGACAGGACGGATATCCACTTCATCGCCAAGCGGCATAAAGCAAAGCACATTGCCGCATAACTGCAATGTCTGTGCAATTTTATCGCAGATTTTCAAAGATTCTGCTGCACGTTGTTCAGCACAAACCGTTTCATCCGCGATAAATGCCATTCGTCTTACGTCCGATTTATTCATAAATTCGGGGAACGCGCTTGCCGATGTTGCAAAGCACTTCGTAGCCGATGGTCTCCTGCCATGCTGCCATCTCGTTTGCGGTGATCTGATCTTTGCCCTGACGGCCAAGCAGAACCACCTCATCGCGGATGGCGACGTTTGCAATGCCTGTTACATCGATCATGGTCTGATCCATGCAAACGCGACCGATGACAGGCGCGCGGCGACCGTGCACCAGCACATAACCCGTATTGCCGATGGCGCGGCGATAGCCGTCCGCATAGCCTACGGGAATGGTGGCAACCAACGTATCGCGGTCAGTGCGGTAGGTCACGCCATAGCTGACACCTTCATCGGGACCGATCCACTTAAGGTTGACGATCTGGGTGGTCCAGCGCATTGCAGGTTCCAGAACACCCACATCACCGGGACCTGGATCATAGCCGTAAAGTGCATAACCGGGACGGACCATATCGTAATGGTATCGGGGGCTGTGCAGTGTAACTGCGCTGTTGCCTGCATGTACAACGGGAGAAAAGCCCATTGCACGCACGAGCGAAAGCGCATGTTCAAAGCGCTCCACCTGCATCCGGAAGTATTGTTCGTCTTCCTCATCTGCCGTGGCGAAATGAGTAAACACACCTTCGAAGAACAGCTCGGGTGCTTCGCGGAAAATACTGAGCATGCCAAGCAGGGCATCGTCTTCGCGAACGCCAAGACGTGCCATACCGCTGTCGATCTTCAGATGCACACGTGCCTTCTTTTTCTTCACAGCCGGGCAACGACGAATCTCTTCCAACTGGCCGGAATACCAGACAGTGAAAGCAATGTCGTTCATGATCAATTCTTCCAAATCACCTTCCGTGGCGGCACCCAGCACCAAAATGGGCAAGCGCACACCATTTTGACGAAGCTCCAGTGCTTCGTCGCAGGTTGCAACTGCAAATGCGTCTGCGCCCGCGGCGGTCAGAGCCTGCACGATGGGCAGCATGCCATGACCATATGCATCTGCTTTGACGACAGCCATGATATGCTTGTCATCGCCGACGATGGATCGGATCTGCTGCAGATTGCGGCCGACGGATTTCGGATTGATATAGGCAAAAGTCTGACGCATTTTTACACCTCCCGCTTTTATGACATATTACACATGCTACATTATAGTACAAAACAAACGTCTATGCAAAAAAATTTGCAATTATTTCTATATTATTGCAACAAAAAAAGGCCCGAATGTAACATTCAGACCTTTTTCTGATTTCACTTTAGATTTTGCAGTGCTTGGAAGAATCGGTTGCAGCATCAAAACCAAGAAGGAATGCCTTCTTGTTCACTTCCAACGTCTTTGCAGGTACGCAGTCTGCAATTGCATCCAGCCAAAGGTCGGTTGCAAAAGACAGCTTTCTTGCAAGAAGGCCAAGAAGTACGATGTTGACAGCGCGCGCACTGCCTGCTTCCTCCGCGATCGCCTGTGCATCCACTGCGATGTACTCGATGCCGCGCTGGGTAAGCTTTTCATCCATATCTTCAGGATAAGGCACGTTACCAGAAACAACGGGCATGGGCCAGATACGGCTTGCGCTGGTCAGCAGCATGCCGCCTTCTTTTACAAAGTGGCTCCAGCGAGCAGCTTCCAAAGGCTCGAAAGAAAGCACATAGTCAGCAGTACCGGGTGCAACAAGCGGAGCTGCAACGGAATCTGCGATGCGAACGTGGGTTTCCACGCTGCCGCCGCGCTGTGCCATGCCATGTACCTCGGAAAGCTTTACGTCAAGACCTGCACGGATTGCCAGTGCGCCCATGATCTTGCTTGCAAGAAGCGTACCCTGGCCGCCGACGCCGACGATCATAATATCAATACCGTTCATTTCAGGCCTCCTTGATCGCATGGAAAGGACAAATGGAAGCACACAGACCGCAGCCGGTGCAAAGCGACTGGTTGATGACGGGATGACCGTCGTGGTTTTCGATTGCAGGGCAGCCAAGCTTCAGGCAAAGACCGCAGGACTTGCATACATCGGGATCAACTGCAACGGGTGCCTTACGCATGCCGGGCAGCAGTGCGCAGGGACGACGGCAGATGATGACGGAAGGTTCGTCCTTTTCAAGCTCTTCGCGGATGGTCTTTTCAAGCAGCTTCATGTCGAAAGGATCGACCACGTTTACGCTGGTAACACCAAGTGCGCGAACAAGCTGTTCAAAATCAACCTTGGGTGCGTATTCCCCATCGAGAGTCTTACCGGTGCCGGGATGGTCCTGATGACCGGTCATGCCTGTGGTACCATTGTCAAGAATGAGCACAGTACCGTTTGCTTTATTGTAGACCATGTCCACAAGACCGGTCATACCGGAATGGAAGAAAGTGGAGTCGCCGATGACGGAGACGGTCTTCTTTGCATTTGCAGGGTCAGCCTTCTGCATACCGCTTGCAACGGGAATGCTGGAACCCATGCAGACGCTGACATGCATTGCATTTGCAGGAGGCAGAGCACCAAGGGTATAGCAGCCGATGTCGCCGGATACGAAAACACCGAGCTTAGAGAGCACATTGAACGTTGCACGATGCGGACAGCCGGGGCACATCACGGGAGGACGTGCAGGCAGATCTGCAATGGGTGCAGAATCCATCTTTTCACCGGTCAATGCAGCTTTTACAATCGGCGTGGAGAATTCACCCTGACGGGAGAACAGACCCTTACCCTCGCACTCGATACCCAAAGCCTTGATCTGCTCTTCATAGATAGGCTCAAGTTCCTCAGCGATCACAAGGCGCTGTACACCGTCTGCAAAAGAACGAATCAGATCAAGCGGCAGAGGATTGACCATGCCAAGCTTCAGCACGGGGATCTCGGGCATTGCTTCTTTGACGTACTGATATGCGATACCGGATGCCACAACACCAAGAGAACGGTCGTCCGTCCACTCGATGCGGTTGATGGGCAGTTCGTTTGCATCGTCTGCCATGGTGTTTTCGCGCTCTTCCACTACAACGTGGCGCATGCGTGCATTGACGGGCAGCATGACGTTCTTTCGCATGTCGCGAACGACTTCACGGTTTTCCACTTCCTTGCGCTCGGAAATGGTGACGATGCCGCGGGAATGTGCCATACGGGTGGTCGTACGGATGAGAACGGGAGTATCGTATTTTT
>JAGBGW010000231.1 GCA_017935825.1 Clostridia bacterium | reverse complement strand
CGCGGCTCGGTGGAGCTGGTGGAAGGCCGCCATGTGCAGCCCGACGACGTGGGCTGCGTGGTCATTTCCAAGGATTTGGCACAGCGTAACGATCTTTCCATCGGCGACACCATCGAGGGAAGAACCCTGCAGGTTACGCTGGACGGCACCGGCGGTCTGGATGCATACTGGGATATCTATGAACTGGAGATCGTGGGTCTGTTCGTGCCCCACGGTCCCGTGGATACCATCATGCATGCCAACGAGGACCGCATGATCGAAAACCAGATGTTCTGCGACATCACCACCATGCAGCATATCCACCGCCGCATTGAGGAAATGTCCGACGAGGCAAGCCCCGAGGACAAAATCGGCGGCGAACTGATCTTCTACGTGGACGATCCCGCCAAGCTGGAGGACATCATGGCGCAGGTGCGTGCCATCGACATCGTGGATATGAGCGTCTTCGATGTGGATCTTGCCAACCCCTCCTATGCCGCCTCCATCCAGCCCCTGCGCGCCATGCGGGGCGTGATGACGGTGCTGTGCGCGGCGATCGCTATGGCAGTGCTGCTGATTTTGCGGTTCGTGCTGAAAATCTGGTTCCAGACACGAAAGAAGGAGCTGGGCATCCTGCTTTCTCTTGGCGTTTCCAGGAAGTGCATCCTGGGACAGCTGCTGGTGGAAATGCTGCTGATCCTCTCCGTTGCTCTGGTGGGTGCAGGACTTGTGACCGTTGCAACCGTGGATAAGACGGGCAACTTCCTGTATTCCATCACTGCCAACGATGACGGCGGCGTCAATGACGAGCAGTACGAAAAGGCAACCAACGTCTGGGGCACCACCTTCGACAATGACGATCCCTTCCTGACGGTGCCCGACTATTCGCCCGATACACTGACGGTGGAACTGAAAGCAGCGGATCTTCTGCTGTGCTTTGCTGCGGGTACTGCGGCAACGCTGCTGATCACCGTTTCCTGCTGTATGCCCATCATCAGAAGAAAGCCGCGGCAGCTGCTTTCAACGCTGTAATCGTATACACTTCTATTCGTTGATTCTTTTGCTTAGAATTGTTATAATGATCGTAACAGATCGATCCCCTGCGGATCGGAAAAATTTGAATCGGAGGAAATTTTACTATGATTAAGGGCAGAAAGCTCCAGCACATCGGCCTTGCTTGCAAGGACGTGGAGGCAAACGCAAAGTGGTATCAGGAAGTTCTGGGTTATGAAGTGATCGGCTGCTTCGGCGGCGGTGCACACAACGTCTACTTCTTGAAGAGCGGCGAGACCGTCTACGAGATGTACCAGGTGGATTCCCTTCCCGAAGCTGTGCAGGGTAATGTTGACCACATCGCATTCGATTCCTATGACATCGAAGCTGACTACAAGTTCTGCGTGGAGCAGGGCTACCAGATCTGCACCAACGGCATCGAAGAAATTCCGCGCTTCTGGGACAACGGCTTCCGTTACTTCAAGATCCTCAGCCCCTGCGGCGAGCAGATCGAGTTCGGTCAGATC
Organism: Clostridia bacterium; assembly: GCA_017935825.1. Taxonomy (GTDB): domain Bacteria; phylum Bacillota; class Clostridia; order Christensenellales; family Maliibacteriaceae; genus RGIG9107. Next base: position 3,772 of record JAGBGW010000231.1, on the reverse strand, counting down.
CTGTAAGAAAAAGCGAAAGGCACCTCACACGAGGTGCCTTTTGCTGTGTAAAAACATCATTTCCGTAGGGGGGAGGCTTGCCTCACCCTAAAACGCAGAAAGGGCAGGACGAGTCCTGCCCCTACGACGGCATTGGATATAACCTCGTAGGGACGCCCGTCCTCGGGCGTCCGCCTGCCATGATAAATACCAAACGCCTGCGGACGGCGCAGGAGCGCCGTCCCTACGGATGCGGTGGAGTTTTGATCCAATCTCGTAGGGGTCGACGCCTACGTCGACCCGCCAACGCATGCGGGCGGTTGGAATGATACCCCCTGCGCAGCGACAAAACATTACGACGCGCAGCGTCAATTCATGCACCGCAGGTGCAATTCATGGCAAAGCCAAATCATGCCGCAGGCAATTCATCAAAAAAACACCCCCAAGGAATAACCTCGGGGGTGTTTCGTATCAACTTAATTTACCGCTCAATCTCAAAACTCATTCACATGATTTACAACTGCAGCTATTCCTCACAAAAAGTTGGTAGCGACAGATTTCCGTAGCGAGGGCGTTTACAACCGAGCAGGAAAGCCGAGCGTGACTTTTTGTGAAAAGGACGAGCGACGGAGCGAATGAGACGGTGAGCCTGCGAAGCGGCGAATGATGCGCAGTCCGCGAGGACGTATCAGACGCAATCCGGGGGCAGGCAGCGGACGACTTCCAGGCGCTTGCCTTCTGCAGGCACGAACTGCAGGTTCTTCACGCCTGCAGGCAGGAAGATTTCGTCAGCCTTTTTGATTTCCATCTCGCCGCCGTCATAGACGATCTTGCCTTCGCCGTCAGTGACGATGTTGATGGAGAAGGTGCCGGTATCCATGGGGGAGAATGCACCGGTAAGCTCATAGCGAACGCCGCCGAAGAAGGGGGTCTGGTCGCTGCCGATCAGGTAAATTTCCTTGCCGTTTTCGGTCTCACTCAAGACCTTGGGCTCTACCTTCCAGCGGCGCAGGTTTTCTTCATAGGTGCAGCCGTCATAGTGATAGGTGCCAAGCTCGCGCTCTTTCCAGTCTTCGGGACCGCCGGGCCAGTTGGGGTTCTTGACAACGCCAACGGTGAAGTCGGAGGGCTCCTGAATCTCGATCATGAAGCAGCCGGTACCAACAGCGTGTACAAGACCGCTCTGTACGAAGTACATCTCGCCGGGCTGGGGATATACCTTGTGGCACCAGTCTTCCATTGCGGGAACGTCTTCCTTGTCGAACAGCTCGTCGTAGATCTCACGGGTGACGCCTTCCTTGAAGCCAAGCAGCAGGTAGGGCTTGACGGGGGAGTCCTCACGCAGGGAGATGATGTACCAGCACTCGGTCTTACCAAAGTCAGCATGGTTGAACCAGGACTTGGGGGTTGCCTTGACGCGCTCACGGGTGGGGTGAGCCTGCAGACGAAGCTGCTTTTCTGCGTCAAGAAGCTTGACCAGAAGGTTGGAGTTGTTGCCGTACTTTTTGGCATGCTCTGCGCCAAGTACAGCTGCAGGGTCCATGTCGATCAGTTCCTGAACATAGATCACGGAACCGTCGGGCATGTTGACCTTTGCCATACCTTCGTTTTTATCTTCCAGCTGAGCTGCGTTGATAACGCGTGCGCAGGAGCCTACCCAGGCTTCCGGACGGCCGTCATCTGCACCGGGTTCGATGCCGCGGAAACGGTCGATCTCACGACCGCCGGGGTAGCGGATCAGTTTGTTCCACACAAGGCGGAGCGGTTGTTCATAATATGCAGTCATATGAATTTCCTCCGAACAAAAATTGGTGTTTATATTATACCATAAAATTTTGCGGTGCAAAGTACTGCATAGATTTGTATACAAATTTTTTGACGGAAAAACGATGGGAATATGCGTCCGCATGCGAACGCATGTAAGCGTATGATTTACGATGCGAATGATGCCAAAAGAAACTAAAAAAGAAAAAGAAAATGAAACCGTAAACGAAACCACAACCACAACCACAACAGAATGCACACAGATGTGTGGATCGTGGTGGTGGTGGTGAGATTTTGATTTGATTTGTTTGTGAAGGGCACAACAAAGGCGTCAGTCCCACGAATGCGTGATGAAAATCAAACACCTGTAGGGTCGAGGTCATACCTCGACCGCACTGCGTATCGCAAGCCCTGCATACCATTCTGCCCTCGGTTCGTCCCACTGCCGCCTTTCGTTCCTGCATGAAGTTCCCGTAAAAAGTATTGGAACACTTATTGTTTTTGGTGGTGGACAAGATATTCATGGTGTATAATAAAACCAACAAAACATCCTGAGGTGTTTCCATGAACAAAGCCCCATATCCCTTCGATTTGCATTGCCACAGTACCCGTTCCGACGGCGGCGATACCTACGAAGAACTTTGCGCAGTCGCAAGCGCTCGCGGCGTGCGCGCATTTGTCGTTGCCGATCACGACGTCATGCCCGATTTGAAACCCAATGGGGAAGACCTGCTTTCCTTTGGTGCAAAGCGCGGCGCCTACATCCTGCCTGCCATCGAGTTTTCCTGCGATACCCTTGTACCCGATGTGCATATTGTGGGCATCGGCTGCGATTTCAGCGATTCCTCGTTCCATGAATTTGAACTTGAAATGGCGCGCTCCAAAATGGGCGGCTATAAGAAAATCGTGGAACTGCTGGCGGAGGACGGCATGCCCATTACATGGGATGACGTCCTGCATCAAAACGGCATGGATATCGACGAAATGGCGCTGCAGGGCAAGCATATCTTCAATGCCATCGCACTTTGCGGCGGCGCGGAGGATTGGGCTGCGGCAAAGAAAATGATCCAGACCACGCCCAGATACTCCGCCATCAAGCGTGAGAAGATCGACCCCACCAAGGCCATCGAGATGGTGCGTGCTTCCGGCGGCTTTGCCATTTTGGCACATCCCCACCTGATCCCCGAACACCCCCGCGACATGACGCGGGCACAGTATATCGAGCGGCTCATCGATGCAGGTCTGCAGGGCATCGAGGCGGCATACCCCTACAACAAGACAAGCTATCGGGGCACTTCCACCCCCGAGGCGATCGAGCGTGAGATCCGCGAAACCTATACAGGCCGCCTGTTTATCTCCGGCGGTTCCGATTACCACAACGACGCCAAGTCGGGCTCCAAAAATCCCCGCCTGATGGGCGAAAAGGGCGTGTTTGCAAAAGATATCCTTTCCTGCGAACCCCTTGCACAAATCGTCAACACCTGGGCACCCGATGTGCTCACTTTGTAATCATTCATCATCATTTGGAGGACATCTATGCAGAAAATTTTGAAAGACGAACTTTTCGCCACCCTGCCGCCTGTCCGCGTGATCGAGGATTTCTACGCAAAAGGATATCCGCTGAACACGAAGATGGTCGTTCTGGACGACGACCCCACGGGTGTGCAGACCGTCCACGACGTGCCCGTTTACACGGGCTGGGACTATGAATCCTTGAAGGCAGGTCTTCTGGAAGACGGTCACATCTTCTTCGTGCTGACCAACTCCCGCGGCCTTTCCGCAGCGGATTCCCACGCACAGCACACGGAAATTATGGAGAACCTGTCCCGTGCCTCCAAGGATACGGGCATCGCATTCACCATCCTCTCCCGCGGCGACTCCACCTTGCGCGGCCACTATCCCATGGAAACTGCCACCCTTCGCGAGGGCATCATCAAAGCAGGTCTTGGCGATGTGGACGGCGAGATCATCGCTCCCTTCTTCCCCGAAGGCGGCAGATTTACCATCGGCGATGTGCATTACGTGCTGG
>JAGBGW010000230.1 GCA_017935825.1 Clostridia bacterium | reverse complement strand
GTGGACAAAATCACATCATGCTCGCCGTCGCTGATGAACACGCCCTTTTCTGCCATCTTGATGCACATGGTGCCTACGCCGCGGGATTTGAAGAATGCCTTGATCTCCTGCAGGTCGGTCAATCCCGTAAGGTCAGCCACTTCGTCGATGTTGGGCATGAACAGATCCACATAGGGCAGCATGACTTCCAGCTTCTTAAAATCTCTGCCAAGACCCTTTACGTCAAGAGAGGTGGAAAGACCAAGCTCCTTTGCGCGCTTCAAAAGGTCTGCGCCACCTTCACCGTCCAGGCTCTTGAGAGGACCGAAAGAGCCATAGTGCAGGTGGTCTGCGCCCATCAGCATGTCGTCGGTGATATCGCTGCGGCAGATTTTTGCATTGCCGCCCTCGTTACGGACACAGTGGCGATCAGAAGCATCCTTTGCATCACTGCGATACATGATGACGGTGGTGGTGGTCTCCACATCATCCCTGCGAATGATATTGGATACATCCACACCTGCATTGGTCGTCACCTTCATCAGGCCGTCGCCAAAGAAGTCGTTGCCCAGAAGACCCACCAGCAGTGCATCATAGCCCATGTGTGCAAAGTCGATGCAGACGTTGGTTGCATCGCCGCCGCCTGCAGTGACCACACGGGTGGTGGCGCTGTTTGCAAGGGAGAGAGTCTCGGGGTCAAGACCGTAGTAATATACGTCGCAGGTCATCATGCCCACGCAGACAATTTTTTTCTGTTCAAATGCCATAACAAACCTCCATTAAAAACCACGCATGGTGTAGCCAAGCGCCACAGCTTCCTCAGCCAGCTGATCTGCAGTCGCGCGCCAGGTGGATGCACCGGGAGTCTGCAGGCAATGACGGGATGCCATGGAGCCCATGATGCCGCACTCGCGAAGGTCGCGGCCGTCCAGATAGGCGGTCATAAGACCGGAGCAGAAGGCATCGCCTGCGCCCATGATGTCCACGATCTCGTCAGATTTGGTGAGGGTGGGAAGCTGGATGTCTTCTTCATAGTTGGTCAGGAATACGCCCTTTTCCGCCATCTTGATGGCAAGCACGGAAATATTATAGGGACGGAAGAATTCCTTGATCTGCTGCACATCGTCGGTGCCTGCGATATCCGCATACTCGCCGATGTTAGGCATGAAGATGTCCACGTAGTGCAGCGCAGGGAACAGCGTGGTGTAATCGTGACCGGGACCCTTAATATCCATGGAGATGGTGCAGCCGTGCTTCTTTGCGCGCTCAAAGAGGGTGCAAAGGCCGTGCTTATCGATGGTGGTCATGGGACCGAAGGAGCCGTAGTGCAGATGATCCACGCTTTGCAGCATTTCGTCGGTGATATCCTCCTGACGCAGGTGCTCGTTGCCGCCGTGGAACAGGGAGCAGTGACGGTCGTTGGAGTCCTTGGAATCGCTGGTGTAGACGATCAGCGTCATGGACGTTGCGATCTCGGGATCGCGGCGCACAAGGGAGGTATCCACGCCGCCGCGGGCGATGACACCCAGAAGGCCATCACCATGGATATCCGCGCCCACGCAGCCCATGATCTTAACATCATTGCCCAGTGCTGCCAGGTCGATGGATACGTTGGTCGCGTCGCCGCCTGCCATGAGCTTCACATCATTGCAATAGGAAACTTCCTTTTCCATATAGGCAGGGTCGATGCCGTAGTAATAGGAATCACAGGTCATCATGCCCACGCAGAGGATCTTTTTCGGTTGAATGATTGCCATATTCATACCTCGTTTTGTATAAAAATTATTCACTGACATCGATCTGCCAGGGATAGTCGTAGATTTCGCCGTTTTGGACAGCTTCCATGTTGGCACCCGTCCACTCATCAAACAGGCGCAGCATGGTATCTTTTTCAGAAAGCTTTGCCCGCATGGTCAGTGTCACTGCATCGGTGAATACCGTATCAAGTCGCTCATAGGGGTAGTCCGCCAGCTTGTACTCCACACGGCCCAGATCGCCGTAGCCGATGCGGATATCATAATTGACCGTCTCGCACCAGGAGGCAGTACCGGCATCCTTGATTGCATCGGCGCCGCAGCCGGAAAAAGCACGCGCCAGACCGCCTGCACCCAGCTTGATGCCGCCAAACCAGCGCACCACAGCACACAAACAGCGGGTCAGCCCTTTTTTCTGCATAATGGATAAAATGGGCATGCCTGCCGTACCTGAAGGCTCGCCGCCATCGTGGAATCGCTGGACGTTGACATCGATGATATACGCCCATGCGATGGCGCTTGCGGTAGGATGCTCCTCATGGAGCATTTCGATGGCAAATTCCGCCTCCTCCACAGAGGAAACAGGCATCGCCACACCCAGAAATTTGGATTTATTGATCTCCACACGGCTTTCACCGCGCTTTGCCAAAGAAATGTAAGCCAAAATGCTCACCTCTTCTTTCCAAAAAAGTTTCTGTTTTTGAAACTTTATCTGTAATTTGCACATCGACCAAGCACGCAAATGTACTTGGTCGATGAATTATGCTTTTTTATTTGACGATGATCTTCTTGTACTGCTTCTTGCCGCGGCGAAGAAGGAATTCTGCTGCCTCGGGTTTGAAGTCGATGGAGGTGACCTTTTCGCCGTCAACGGTGACTGCGCCGGACTCCACCATCTTTCGAGCCTCGCTCTTGGACTTGCAAAGACCGCTTGCTGCCAGCAGGTCCACGATGCGCATGGATGCGTACTGGTCAGCTGCAACCTCAAATACGGGAGCCTCGCCGCCCTGTGCGCCGCCGAAGAGGGACTCTGCGCTCAGCTTTGCAGCCATTGCCTTTTCCTCGCCGTGCACGATCTTGGTGACCTCAAATGCAAGGACCTTCTTTGCCTCGTTGATCTGCGCGCCTTCCAGTGCGCCCAGACGACGGACTTCATCCATGGGCAGGAAGGTAAGAAGCGCAAGGCACTTTTCGACCACGTCGTCCTCCACGTTTCTCCAGTACTGGTAGAAATCGTAGGGAGAGGTCTTGTTTTCGTCAAGCCACAGTGCACCTGCAACCGTTTTGCCCATCTTCTGGCCCTGGCTGTTGGTAAGAAGTGCAAAAGTCAGTGCGAATGCGGGCTGCTGATCCTTCTTTCTGATCAGGTTTGCACCTGCGATCATGTTGCTCCACTGGTCGTCGCCGCCGCACTGAAGGCTGCAGTCGTAATCCTTATGCAGGCGGTAGAAGTCGTAGCCCTGCATAAGCATGTAGTTGAACTCAAGGAAGGTCAAACCTGCATCGCGCTCCATACGGACCTTGAAGCAGTCTGCCTGCAGCATGCGGTTGACGTTGAAGTGCACACCGATGTCGCGCAGGAATTCGATGTAGTTGAGGTTACGCAGCCAGTCTGCGTTGTTGACCATGATGGCGCCGTTGTCAAAGTCGATGAAGCGGGAAAGCTGACCTTTGATGTGCTCAACGTTCTCGTCGATCTGCTCAACGGTGAGCATTTTGCGCATGTCTGCCTTGCCGGAGGGGTCGCCGATCATGCAGGTGCCGCCGCCCACCAGTGCGATGGGGCGATGACCTGCGCGCTGCAGATGTGCCATTGCCATGATCGGGATGAAATGACCGACGTGCAGAGAATCTGCAGTGGGGTCAAAACCGACATAGAAAGTCATGGGACCCTGTGCCATGCGCTCACGAAGTTCTTCCTCGTGCATGACCTGCTTGATAAAGCCGCGCTCTGCAAGTACGTCCAGAATATGTGCCATACGAAATAGTTCCTCCTTCAGATCTATCAGGCGGTATAAAATACCGATTTTTCCACCTTTATATTATCATCTAAAAATGCAGCAATGTCAACGACCGCATAAAATATGAAGGAATTTGTTCCTCAATTTTTCTTTTATTTTGCTCAGTTTTTATGCAAACCACTATATTTTGGGGTCCGTCTTGCCCGACGTCACGTTGACGGATACTGCCACAATGCTATAAAATATAAGTAGCTATGAATACACATGATATTTGCAACAATAAACAGGAGGTTCGTATGATGCACCGTAAAAAAGCCGCACCCCTTCGTCTGCTTCGCACGATGCTTTGCATGCTGCTCCTTACGATGGTACTTATCTTGGCCACACCCCTGGCACATGCACAGGTCGTTCCCGAAGATTATAAGACCGTCAGCCCCTTTACAGGAAAGACCTATCAGCATAATGCCGTACACGCGGGCAACACCATCGTGCAGGCCATCGATGTTTCCCAGTGGAATACCATCAAAGACTGGAATGCGGTCAAAAATGCCGGTATCGAATATGTCTTTGTGCGTGTTGGCAACCGCTACAGCGGCAGCGGCAGCCTGGATTACGATACCCGTTATAAAACAAATATTCAGGGCGCTCTGGATGCCGGTCTTCAGGTCGGTGTCTACTTCTACTCCCAGGCGATCAGTGTAGAAGAAGGCCGTGCCGAGGCAGAGTATACGCTGGAACTGATCGAAGGCTATGATATTACACTGCCCGTAGTCATGGATTTTGAGTACTATTGCAATACCTACGGCAACAACGATGGTCGTCTGTATCATGCAGGCCTTTCCCGTCAGGCAAAAACCGAAATCGTGCTTGCTTTCTGCGATGTAGTATCCGATGCAGGCTACTCCCCCATGGTCTATGCCAACAAGTCCATGCTGACAAGCGACCTTTATGCGGATCAGATCAGCGCCGTTGCAAAGATCTGGATGGCACATTACACCACCGCCGACAGTTATTCTTCGCCCCATTTTGGCTGGCAGTACTCCGACAAAGGTTCCGTGCCCGGCATCAGTGGTTCTGTGGACTGCAACTTCTTCTACGTGCCCACCTCCACCTCCGAGCCCACCACACCGGATGAACCCAATATGCCTTCCATCAGCGAGGGCGATCTGGAGGATTTGGAACAGATCGTATATCTTGCAGGTGGCTATGCACCCGGCACCACATACGGCGAAATTTATGAAGATCTGGATTCCAGTATCACCCCCTTGGGTCTTTATGTGGGCTTCTGCGATTTGGAAGCAAACCTTCGCAGCGAAAGTGACATCGTACGCACCTATGACCTTGCCGTCATTTTCGATGAAGACGGTAATATCTACGAGATCGATATCCTCGTGCTGCGCGGCGATGTAAATTGTGACGGAAAAATCACACTGATTGACGTGATGGACATGCACCAGTTCATCTCCGGTACCAAACAGACCGATGTTGTTCTGGCTTATGCCGCAGATGTAAATGGCGACGAAAAAATTTCGTTGATCGATGTAATGGACATGCACCAACATATTTCCGGCACCAAGACTATTTCGCAGGAATGAATTATGTACAAACTTGAGGTAATCGATTTATGAAACGATCCTTTTTGCGCATTGCAGCATATTTACTTATACTTTGTATTGCATGGAGTATTCTGCCTTTGACAGTGCACGCTGCAGGCGTTAGCATTTCCGCATCTGCCACCACCATCACAGTGGGGCAGAGCGTAACCTTCACCGTCACCGTCAGCGCACCCAACTTAGGAGCTATGACTTGTTCCATTTCCGGCGGTGTCGGTGTTGTATCCACCAGTACAGGTGCACCCGGGGCAAGTTCGCTTTCCGCCAGCCGTTCTTTTACGCCCACAGAAGCCGGTACCTACACTTTTACCGCAACCTGTACCGACGCATTGACCTGGGTAGATGACGGAAACGGCGGCTACACTTACGGTGATGCAACCGGCGGTTCCTCTTCCGTAACTGTCACGGTAAAGCCGGCCGCAACACCTTCCCCCACGGCAACTCCTACCCCCACGCCAGCTGCAACAGCGACGCCCACACCTACTCCCACGAAAACACCCACGCCCTCCCCTTCCAATACAGCGACCCCTTCGCCTTCTGCAACACCCACTGCATCCGCCACGCCGTCTCCATCCCCTTCGCCCACACCGACACCTTTTGTGGAATTGACGGACGACACCGGTACAAAGCAATTCGTACAGCTTACGTTGCCTGCAGGCTTTTCCTTCCCGCAGGGTCTGGAGCGCACAACGATCACATTGCAGGGACAATCTATCCCCGCCGCAAAGACCGCTGACGGTGCAGTATTGATGGTATGCATTGCCGCACAG
>JAGBGW010000229.1 GCA_017935825.1 Clostridia bacterium | reverse complement strand
CGTCTGCCACCGTGATACCTTCCTTGGGGGTGAAGACACCTGTGTTGGCATCGTAAGAACCTGCCGCTGTGATCCAGGAACGATTACCCGTGGTGCCGTAGAAGACAACCAGCGGCATGCAGGTGGAAGCCTGCGCAGGGTCGTAATTGGTCGCAAAGATATCGCGGCCGCTGTACAGGCGGGAGTCATACTCAAGTCCAAACAGGTTGCAGATGGTGGGCACGATGTCGATGGAAGATGCAGGTGCATCGATGATCACAGGCTCGGTGAACGCGGCGCTCCACATGATCAGCGTGTTTCTATAGCGGGACATGTCACCTTCTTTATCCTGTACGCCCGACAGCTCCACATAGTAGTCCGCACTGTCCTGTACAAGACCGTAGGGGTAATGGTCGGCAGTCATGACGATCAGCGTATCATCGGCGATGCCATTTTTCTCCAGCTCACCCACAAGGAATGCCATGGCGTATTCCAGCTCCATATTGCTTGCAAGGTAGCCGCGCACGTTTTCGGATGCATCGGAGTACTTCTCGTCGATGATGGCGCGGTGGCGCTTTGCCATGTTGTTGCTGTCGTAGGTGTAGCCTGCATGGCCGCTGACGGTCATGTAGTAGGCGTGGAACGGCGTGCCGTTTTCCATATACTCATTGATGTAAGAAGGCGCGGTAGCCTCCATCATCTCAAGGTCGGAATAGGGCCAGCTTTCGGAAAGGTCAAGACCGCCGCCTTCACCTGCGTAGTCGTAACCCAGATTGGGGTGGGTCAGATGGCGGTTGTAGTAGGTGTAGGAATTGTTGTGCCATGCGGGCACTGCATAGCCAAGCTGACGGAACTGCCAGCCAAGGGCAGTGTGCATGTTGTTGCCGATGGAAGCCTTGAAGGTGGTATCGTTGCCGATCCAGTTGGGGATCAGACCCGTCATCACCGCAAACTCACCGCCCGTGGTGGACTGGGTCCAGTTGGGCTGGTAGAAATCGGTGCAAACCACGCCTTCTGTTGCAAGGCGATACAGCGTAGGGGTCAGTTCCTCATCGATGACGTAGGGAGAAAATGCTTCCGCTGTGATCAGGATCAGGTTCTTGCCCTCGAACATGCCCGTGTATTCGTTCTGCTGGGAGGGGGTCAGGCTTGCCATGTACTGGTGAATGGCCGCGTAGGTGGAATTGTTTTCCTCCGCCGCCATGGCAGTAAAGTCAAAGTCCATGGTGTTGAAGTCGTAGACGATCTCTTCCACCACTTCTTCCTCTACTTGCGCACTTTGAGTAGGCGCAGGATCGGGTTTGATTTCGATCACAGGCAGCTCAGGCTCGGGACGACCGAAGATGGCGTACTGTGCCTCCAGTCGGGTGGCGGTCAAAAGACCGTACTCGGGTACTGCCGCATCGGTGGAATAGTCGTAGGTGTAGACCGTCTTTGTGGCGCTTTGGTTCACCAGCATCACTGCGCCCACATGGCACAGCGCGGCGATCAAAACCATCACAAAAAGCTTGTTGAATGCAGCAAAGGGCATGGCACCCATCTTCTTTCGAAGATAAATGAAAGCAGCCAAAGGTACAAACGAAAGCAGGATAAAGGGCAGTGCATTCCAGATGATTCCGGGGATGTTGCCGCCGAAATCGCCCACAGCCTGTCCTGCCATCTGGGTCATATAACCCACGGAAAAGTAGGTTTTGAAGTAGTTTTTGCAGCAGTACTGGATGCAGAAATACACCGTCAAAATGGAAAGCAGCGTGATGCTGACGGTATTTCTGATTTTATCATTTTGAATCAGCGAAAGCAGTGTGGACAAAAGCAACCCTGCGCCCAGCGAAAACAAAAGTACACGGGGCAGCGCTGCGCCAAAGAGGGTGCAGGACTTGTCAAACAGACGAAGCAGGCATTCAAAATACACCACCGAAAGGGGGAACAGCAGCAGTGTCAGTCTGCCGTCTGCCTTCTCCTTTCTTTTTTTTACCGTTTTTTCAACAGGCTTATTTTGATTTTTCATTTGATTCACCTCATGATGCGCGCCTTTTTGCACGACAAAATCTATTATACTGGACTTGGGGCAGGATTACATTAACTTTTTCTGGATTTTTGTCGAAAGATAACAGTATAAAATAAAAATGTGCCGCATATATTGCAAAATGGAGGTGCGGCGCATGAAAAACACATTCGTCAAAAGCGCATTGCTGTTATCCGTTACGGCTTTGCTGGTCAAAATCATCGGTGCGGCGTACCGCATACCGCTTTCATCCATGCTGGGTGCAGGACAGATGGGCGTGTATACGACAGCGTTCCATATCTATGCCTTGGTAAGTTCTCTTTCCACGGCAGGCATCCCCATTGCTTCTGCGCAGCTTT
>JAGBGW010000228.1 GCA_017935825.1 Clostridia bacterium | reverse complement strand
GCACATTTGGATGAGGAATGTTCGAGAGATTTTGGTTGAAGAGGATTCGCCTTAACTGGACGTTAGGGTGAAACCGATGAGACCAAAAGATCCGGACAGAACCATCCAAATGCGGATCAGTTCGAGTCATGTGAGGTTATGATATAATAAAGTCAACCATTGAAGCAGAAGGTGATTTTTTGCAGCACTTGGAACAAAAGCGGATCATCGACGGTGCCAAAACTGCATATCTGTTCATCCACGGCATTGCAGGTACACCCAATCATTTTCATATGCTGCTGAAGCGTTTGCCCCAAGATGTTTCCTTCCACAATCTTTTACTGGATGGACACGGAAAATCCCCACGGGATTTTGGAAAAAGCTCCATGCACAAGTGGGAAACGCAGGCAGCATGTGCGGTGGAAGAGCTTTGCCGCACCCATGATGAAATATACATCGTCGCCCACTCCATGGGGACGCTCTTTGCCATGGAACAGGCGATCAGGCAGCCGAAGATAAAAAAGCTGTTTCTTCTTGCCGTGCCCATCACCGTGGGTGTTAAGCTGCGCATGGCGGCAACGGCTGCGAAGCTGTACTTCGGACGTGTTCGCCAGGATGACCTTTTCACCCTTGCGGCACGGGATTGCTGCGGCATCCAACTTTCCAAGAATCCTCTTCCCTATCTTCGCTGGATCCCTCGTTTTTTAGAGTTGTTCCGAAAGATTCACGACACGCGACAGATTTTAGGACAGCTGCAAACGCCCTGCATTGCAATCCAATCTGCATTGGATGAGCTGGTGTCGCCCAAGTCGATTTCGTATTTGAAGAAACACGCTCCGATTCAGGTGGAGGTACTGCCCGATTCCACCCACTTCTACTACGCGCCCGAGGACAAAAAGCGGTTGCTCCAAGCCTTTGACAATTGGATGAAATAAGGAAAACCCGTCATTTCGACGGGTTTTCGCATTTTACAGTTTTTCAAAAAAGTCGATAAACTTGGGCAGCCACCAGTCGCGGTAGCCTGCAAGTCGGGGATGGATGGGGTCCTGCATGTAGCGGTTGTAGTCTTCAGGATCGACACAGAGCATGTCGATGTCGTGCCACAGGTCAAGGATGGCAAAACCGTATGCCTTGTGCAAGGTCTTCAGTAGTTCGATCATCGTCAGGTATTTGACATTATCATACTTGGTGCCTGTATAAAAGACGATGGGACAATCCCAGGTGTCTTTGACATAGCGCACGATGCTTTCGATGGCATCACTGATCTCATGCAGCGGAATTTCCAAAGAATCCTTGGCATCGTTGGTGGAAAGCTGGCAGACAAACACATCCACGGGGGTGGATGCATCCCACTTCTTCAATCGGGAAACATAGCTCGTCTCGTCGCGATCTGCCAAGGTGGTGCCGGACACCGCTTCTTTGATCATGTGGAAGTCCAGCTGTTCCGCCATCAGATCCGCAAAGGACACACCGTCGGAGGCATAGCCGTAGGTGACGGAAGAACCCAAAAAGAACACATTTTTACCCTTTAAATTCATGCTTCTTCCTCCTGATGCAGGGCATAAAGCTTCTGTTTTTCCTCTTCTTTCAAGGCGCGGTCACAAATAAGTGCGATCAGTACCAGCGTCACAAGGCTCATTGCAAGGCGAGTAAGCATATAGCGCACGCCAAGGCTTGCCGCTTCAAAGGTCAGCGGCGGAATCTTCGTTGCCGACCATGCGCCGATGAAGATCATCACATTAAACACAGAACTGCCTTTTTTCAGCATCATTGCTGCAACGGGAAACGCCGCATACAGAGGACCTGCAGCGCAGGAGCCAAGAAGAAGGGAAATGAAGAATCCCCGAAGACCCGAGCCTTTGCCCGTATATTTCATCATAGTCGCCCGATCCACCCAAACATCGAGCAGGCCCAAAAGGATGAATACGGCAGGCAAAACCTGCAGCATCTGCAAGATGTTATTGCCGCTTGCCTTCAGGGAAGCAAGACCGATTTGGGGCAGGAAGGCGGTCATCACAAGTTCCGCCGCCAGAAGGATCAAAAACACGCGGTAGCGTTTGACGATCTGCATGAACTTTTTCATTTCATCAACACCCCCATCAGAAGTGCCATGGCGATGCTGCACAAAAATGCCGCACCGTTGCGAAGAAAGGTTATCTTTTTGCCGAAGGTCTTAATTTCCATGGGAATGGTGACGATACCCACCATCATCAGCGAGGAGATCAGTGCCGTCAGCTGCATATACCCTGCACCGCTTTCAAGAAGTGCTGCTGCAAGAGGAAATGCCACAAAGCCGGGGATCATGGTGATGGCGCCTACAACTGCAGCCGCCAACACGCCAAAAAGGCCCGACTCATTGCCCACCAGTTTAGAGATGGTTTCAGGGCTCAATACCGTCAGCGCAAAGCCCACAATTAAAATCACAGTCAGGAACTGGGGCAGAATGTTTTCAAAGGCTTTCCATGCTTTTTTCAGTGCCATTTTTGTTTTCTTTTTATCCTTCAAGAAGGATATAAGCAGCGCCAAAAGCATGACGCCATAGAGGATATAAGTAAACATAGTACCTCCGCCTATCATTTGTTACGTTTATGATAGTACAATCAAATCTTTGCGTCAACATGACAAAAGGGCATGCTGCCATGCCCTTTTATGTATGGATTTACTTACCGCAGTGACCGCCGCACTGATGATCGTCGTGGCAATTGCCGCCGCACTCGTGACCTTCACCGTGATGATGGTCATGACCCTCGCCGTGGTGGTCGCATTTTGCATTGGGATCAAAGGCAAGTTCACCTTTTGCAAGTGCTGCCGCCGCGATGTCTGCATCGCCTGCTACGCCGCCGAAAACTTCAATTCCTGCTTCATCCAGCGCGATGCGTGCACCCACGCCGATGCCGCCGCAGATGAGTTTTTCCACGCCCAGTGCTTTCAGGAAGTCCGCAAGGGCGCTGTGGCCGGAACCATTGGTGTCCACGATTTTGGATGCAACGATTGCGCCGCCCTCCACATCATAGACCTTGAACTGTTCCGTATGTCCAAAGTGGCCGAACACCTGACCGTTTTGATATGTAGCTGCAATTTTCATTTCTACAGTCCTCCCATGAATTTAAATTTGGAAATATAAACCTGCACGCATACGGTGCAGTTTTTCCCCTAAGATCTCGCGCATCACGTCAAACTGCGCATCGCCCGTGCAATGACCCGTGTAGTACACGGTCTCGTAGGCGTCAAGTTCGCTGGCTGCATCAAGAAGGATATCGCGACCCACTTCGTCCGTCTCGATTTTGGAGAAGTGGAAGCCGCCGATGAGCACATCGGGACGAAGCCAATGGACGATATTGCAGATGCCCTTGTGGGAGCAGCCGCTGATGACGATACGGCGATTTCCCTCTTCCACCATCAGGTACTGTTCATGACGGAAGGTGTCGGGATAAAGCTTGCCGCCTCGAAGTTCCTTCAACCCGAAGCTTTCGATGGGGTGCAGTTCCTCTTCCCAGTTGCAGGTCAAAAGGGTGATGTTGTCCGTCAGCTGCATGTAGTCGCCGGTACGGATAATGCGGGGATTGGAGATCAGATCCGCCTTGACCGAAACGGAGACACCCCTTCCCGAAACATATGCACCAAAAGCACGCTGATCCGCATAAAGCGGCGCGTGGTCGTTTTCTTCAAAAAATTTATGGATGCCGTCCGAATGGTCGTAGTGACCGTGGGAAAGCACGGCAAAATCCACAGCGGACAAATCAATCCCCATCCGTTTTGCATTGTCCGCAAAGGCAGAAGATGCACCTGTATCAAAGAGGATCTTCTGATCCCCCGTTTCAATATAAAGACTCAAACCGTGCTCGCAGGCAAAATCGCTGCTGACGGCGGAATTTTCCATCGTTACATAAACACGCACGTACGTCTCACCTCATAATTTCATGGTAGCACAGGGTTTTGTGAATTACAATAATTTTATTTTTATAAATATTTATGGTTCCTTATTTAAAAACTCCGCACAGAAGTATCTGTACGGAGCTTTTGTTCAATGCATTTTAATTTCGGGCAGGGCACTTTGCAGGTCCACATAATAGTGATCGTAATCATCCCCGTCCACATAGACACGCACCTGATCGCTGGTCAAAAGCGAGGTGGGGTCCACCCAGACCAGGGGCGATTTAAACACATGGACCGTGCCGTAGTGATCCTGATAGCGGCAAAGGACTTCGTAGCCGTAATTCCCGTTTACATTGACACTGTAATTGGGTCGGGTCTCGATGACCTGTGCCATGATGTAATTGCCCCGTTCCAACAGGAACTTCTTCTGCTTTTTCTTTCTTCCTGCACCGATAAGGCAGCAGCCCCCTGCAATAAGGAAGCTGATACCCATCACACCGAAGGCAAGGAAAAACACAGGTTCCACAGCAATGCCAACGATAATGCCCAATATGGTAAAAACCGTGCCGATGATGGTAAAGACCAAACCGCAAATGGTGGCGGCAGGGCTTTCCCAGCGGCTTAAAATATTGCGCTGCATAAAAGGTGCCCCCGAAAAAGACTTATTCTGCGGAAGTTACTTCGTAGCCTGCATCCACAACTGCTGCGGTGAGCACTGCTGCATCGAGGCCTTCGCCTTCGACGGTAACGGTCTTGGTTTCAAGGTCAACTGCAACCTTGCTTACGCCTGCAACTGCCTCCAGAGCCTTCTGGACACGGCCGCTGCAATGCATGCACATCATACCTTCAACGATCAGTTTCATGGTTTCTTCCTCCTGGATGGTGGTTGTATTTTCTTCTATTGTATCACATGCGAATTCATTTTGCGCAGTGATTTTTTCCTGTTTTACTGCATAGCGCAGCCGAAGTGCGTTGGATACCACAAGTACCGAGCTTACGCTCATGGCAGCTGCGGCAAACATGGGCGGCAGCGAGAATCCGAAAAGACCTGCTGCCAGCGGAATGCCGATGGTATTGTAGCAAAGCGCCCAGAAAAGATTCTGGCGGATAATGCGCATGGTACGACGGGAAAGTTCCACCGCATCGGCGACACCGAGAAGTCCGTTGCCCGTCAGCACCACGTCAGCGGACTCGATGGCAACATCGGTACCTGCGCCGATGGCGATGCCGATATCCGCCTGGGTCAGTGCAGGTGCATCGTTGATACCGTCGCCCACCATGGCGACTACTGCCCCGCCATCCATGGCTTCCTTCACATGACGCTGTTTATCCTGCGGCAGAACGCCTGCGATGACACGGTCGATGCCGCACTGTGCAGCGATCGCCTTGGCGGTGACTTCGTTGTCGCCGGTCAGCATCACGCAGGACACATGCATCTTGTGCAGGTGCTCGATGGCCGCCTTGGCATCGGGTTTGATTTGGTCTGCAATGGCGTAGGCGCAAAGCACACCCGATTCATCCGCAAGATAGATGGGCGTTTTGCCCTCGGCTGCGGCACGGGCTGCGAAGTCTTCCATTTTAGAAGAAAGCTTCACGTCTCCCAGCATGCGCACATTGCCTGCAACGTAGGTTTTCCCTTCGATGACAGCACGGATGCCGCCGCCTTCGATCTGGGAGAAGTCTTCTGCTGCAAGAAGTTTTGCACCCTGTGTCTTTGCATATGCACAAATGGCCTGCGCAAGCGGATGCTCGCTCTTATTTTCCATGGAATAAATAATGGAAAGTGCCTGCTTTTCATCCATGCCGTCTGCCGCGCACACATCGGTCACAGCAGGTTTGCCCGTGGTGATGGTGCCCGTTTTATCCAGCAGGATGGTGGACACGCTGTGCAGTTTTTCCAACGCAGGCGCGGATTTGATCAGCACGCCCAGTTCTGCGCCGCGGCCCGTACCTGCCATGATGGCAGTGGGGGTGGCAAGACCAAGTGCACAGGGGCAGGAGATGACAAGCACAGCAACAGCGGAAGAGAACGCTCTTGCGCCGTCACCCAGAATCAGCCAGACGATGGCGGTCAAAACTGCAATGCCAAGTACCAGCGGTACGAAGATGGCACAGACCTTATCTGCCAGACGGGAGACGGGTGCCTTGGAGGATG
>JAGBGW010000227.1 GCA_017935825.1 Clostridia bacterium | reverse complement strand
TTCGCCGCCTGCGGGTGCTGCTGCGGGAGCTGCTGCAGGTGCGGGAGCTGCTGCAGGTGCTGCTGCGGGAGCGGGTGCTGCGGAAGGTGCTACGGTGCCTGCTTCTGCAACTTCGACTTCGTAGTTGACGCCGTTGATGGTTACAAGATACTTACTCATTTTGATAATTCCTCCAAATTGGGCAAATGAAATTTAATGTGAAATAGAAAGGCTAAATTATGCGCGCTTGATATCGCGGATGATCAGCTGACCGACGTCTTTACCAAGAGCCGTAGCAAGTGCTGCGGTGATTGCAGCAAGTGCTTCGGGGGTAAGGTCGGTTGCACCTGCGGTGTCAACGACGGGTGCAGCAGCAGGTTTTTCTTCCTTCTGAGGCACCATCTTGTTGATCAGGCCTGCTGCTTTGGAGATCAGACCGATCAGAAGAATCAGGATGATCAGAACACAGAAGACCATGCCAAAGCCCAGTGCAAATACCGTAAGACCACTTTGCAACATACGTTACTCTTCCTCCCTTGCATTATTTTTGAATATACGAAAGCCAATTGTCAGCCAATTGGACTTTTTCGACAAAGATTACTCTTTTCCTTCTTCGTCAGCGTGCCAAACGTAAGTTTTTTTCGCTCTTGTAAAGCGCTTGCTGTCGTAGACGGGATTGTTGCCGCGGGAATTTTGTGCAGGTGTGCGCACGGGGCGGCCGTTTCGTTCGGTGCGTTCGTTACGTTCAGTACGTTCAGTACGCTCGCTGCGTACCTGTGCGCCCTTTTCCTGCGAACGCCTGGAAGAAATGGTGGAATGCACCTGCGGACGATCGTTATAAGGCTTTTTCCCCTGCCGCGTCTTTGGCATCTGCACATCTTCAAAGGCAAGTGCGCGGCGAAGCTGGTAGAGTTCTTCCTCGCTAAGCTCTCTCCACTGCCCCACTTTCAGACCGCGAAGATGGATGGGACCTTCGGATACGCGCACGAGGCGCACCACCGTGTTGCCCACGGCTTCCAGCATTTTTCGCACCTGACGGTTTCTTCCCTCGTGGATGATGACCTCCAGCTTTTCGTGCTCGCCCTGGGATTCCAGACGGCGGACGCGAGCAGGTGCAGTCATCTTGCCATCGATCACCACACCGCGGCGCAGGCGCTGGATGGCCTCGCCCGTGACGTGATCGCGGACGGATGCGATGTAGCACTTTTCGATGCCGTATCGGGGATGGGTCATGCGAAGAGCAAGTTCACCGTCGTTGGTAAGCAGAAGAAGACCTTCGCTGTTCATATCAAGGCGGCCCACAGGGTACAGCCGCTCGGGCAGATCCTTGACGATGTCGGTGACACAGGGGCGACCTTTTTCGTCGCTGGCGGTGCAGACAACACCTCTGGGTTTATAGTACATCACGGTGACGGTACGCTGGGAAAGCTTTACCTCCTGACCGTCGAGGCGAACCACGTCGCCTTCTTCCACCACGCGGCCCATGGCAAGAACGATCTCGCCGTTTACGCTGACACGGCCGTCGCTGATCAGCTGTTCCGACTTTCTTCTTGATGCAATACCTGCCTTGGCAAGATAGTGCTGTAAGCGCATCGCGTAAACCCTCCCGTGGTGTGATCGCCGCATAAATCCAAATGCGGTCATTTTCTATTATAAACGCTGAATCGTAAAATGTACACACAATCCATGGTATATTTTTACATCATTTGAACACAACGCACTGTTTTCGGAGGAAAAACGCAGGTTTTCGGGAACAATATGCAGATATGCGATAATGAAAAGTGATGGCGATTTCGCAGGGGCGGATTTCATATTCCCTGCAGACGTTGGAGCTTTGTCAGGTGTTTGCGGGTCGATGTGGGCATCGACCCCTACGAAGCAAAGATAGGCGACCAAACGACATTTATTCCATCAGACAAAAGACACGTAGGGGCGGCATTGATGCCGCCCTAAATCGTTTATGCGTAACATACGTTTTCAAGGCAGGACAGGTGCTCCTGCACCTGCGAGGTTTTATTCCATACACAAAAAGAGGAAAGAACATGTCTTTCCTCTTTTGGGTCATTCTTCGCTGCAGCGGCAGGAGTTCTGGATGGCGCAGCGGACTTCTTCCAGCACTTTCGGTGCAAGCTCGGTCACACGTTCCAGTGCGCTTTGACCGTCGCTTCGAAGGACGGACACGTGGTTTTCCTCCACCACGAGAAAGCCCACGGGGTTGATGCTGACACCTGC
>JAGBGW010000226.1 GCA_017935825.1 Clostridia bacterium | reverse complement strand
CACAGCCTTTTTGTTTCTTTACTGAAGCTCGTGGTTCTTTTCTGCGAAGTGCTCGCGGGTAAGCTTTACCACCACGCCGGACAGACCGACCAGTGCGATCAGGTTGGGGATCGCCATCAGACCGTTCAAGGTGTCTGCGATGTCCCATGCAAGGGAAAGCTCCATGGTAGCGCCCACGATGCAGATGGCAACAAAGATGATCTGGTAGATGCGGATGCTCTTTGCACCCAGCATGTACTCACAGCAGCGCATGCCGTAAAGTGCCCAGGAAAGAACGGTGGAAAGTGCGAACAGGGAGATCGCAACTGCGATGATCAGTGCGCCGATCTTGTCGCCGTAAACCATACCAAATGCCTTTGCCATCAGGTCGTTGCCGCCCTTGACGCCGTATTCAAACTCAACACCGCTGCAAAGGACGGTCAGACCGGTAAGGGTGCAGATGACGATGGTATCCATGAATACTTCAAAGATGCCGTACAGACCCTGACGGACGGGATCCTTTTCAGAGGATGCAGCATGTGCGATGGGTGCAGAACCAAGACCTGCTTCGTTGGAGAAGACGCCGCGCTTGACACCCCAGGTGATGCAGGACTTGATGGTCACGCCAACTGCCGCACCGACCACTGCATCGGGATTGAATGCACCGCGGAAAATCATGCCAAAGACACGACCCAGAGAACCTGCGTTCATGACGATGACGATGATGCAGGTCAGAATGTAGATCACGCTCATGACGGGAACCATCTTCTCGGTGACTGCGCCAAGGCGCTTGATGCCGCCGATGACGGTGATGCCGACGATGATAGCGATGATCACGCCGATGACAAGATGTACGGTGTTCATATTCACCGTGGTTTCGGGATTGAAGGCATAGATCGCAGCTGCGATGGAGTCGATGATGTTGCCCACCTGTACTGCGTTGCCGATGCCGAATGCTGCCAGTGCGCCGAAGACGCAGAAGATGATTGCCAACCAGTTCCACTTCTTACCAAGACCGTTTTTGATATAGTACATGGGACCGCCGACCCAGTCGCCCTTGTCATTGCGCTCACGGTACTTCACAGCCAGCGTGGCTTCTGCATACTTGGTGCACATGCCAAACAGTGCGGTGATCCACAGCCAGAAGATGGAACCGGGGTCACCAAGGGTGATTGCTGCGATAACACCGGAGATGTTGCCGGTACCAACGGTGGCTGCAAGTGCAGTCGTCACAGCCTGGAAAGGCGTGACCTCGCCCTGACCAGCCTCGTGCTTGTGGAAAACCTTACCGATGGTGTTTTTCAGTGCGTAACCGAACTTACGGAACTGGAAGCCACGGGTCATGACCGTCAGCAAAACGCCCGTACCCACAAGGAGGACCAGCATGGGAATGCCCCATACGAAGTTGTTGACTGCGCCGTTGACCTTTGCAATCGAATCAAAAATGTTCTGCATGATAAAACCCCTTTCTCAAAATAAAGATCATGCATATCGACTATTGTCAGAAAAAAACGGGACTGTGCTTACCGCACACCCCCGCAAAATCATCCTGTTTTCCCCTCTCTTTTAGAAAACACGATTCTGTCCTTTTGCCTGAGAGATTGTGCGCTGCACGCGCTTTGCACCTTCGGCCCCTGCTATGTGATATGACAGCAGGCTTCTCCAGAATGTCATCCATCTACAGTCATCAGTACGCATGTACGACCTGCGAGTATTACTCCATCGGTAAGGCGGATCGCCTTTCTCCTGCAAACTTCATCTGACCAATATTCGATTGATGGATGTATCATAATATAAAGTCTTTATAAATGCAAGTGTTTTTGTACATTATTCATTTTTATCGAAAAATGACACAAAAACGTCACAAAATAAGCCAATCTGCATACAATCCTGCAAATTG
>JAGBGW010000225.1 GCA_017935825.1 Clostridia bacterium | reverse complement strand
GGGAATCGTCGTATTCTTCCTCTTGCTCGGTCTGTGGCGTTTCTTCCTGCTGTATGGGAAGTTCCTCTTCCTGCGTGTCGGGCGCAGGCTCGGTGGCCTCCTCTTCTTCGTAAGTTGCAACATCCTCCACGATGTCCAGTACGTCTGCCACAAGCTCCGCATCTTCTGCCGTGCAGCCCACGAAGGAGAAGACCATGGACAAGATCAGCGTAAGGATCAAAAACTTAGAAAATAAGCCTTTTTTCATAACGATAAATTTCCTTTTATTGATTGGGTTGAAAAACGAATTCAGTAACTTGGCAGGATGTTTGAAGGGCGCAGCCCTTCATCTTCTATCCGAACCGGCGGCATGTACGGCGGTTCGGCAGGAAAACCTTGTGTTTTCCTTCTTTGCAGTCTTTTCCGCCCGGGAGCAGAATGCGACAGGAAAAGGCTG
Source organism: Clostridia bacterium (assembly GCA_017935825.1). GTDB lineage: Bacteria > Bacillota > Clostridia > Christensenellales > Maliibacteriaceae > RGIG9107. Next base: position 2,934 of record JAGBGW010000225.1, on the reverse strand, counting down.
GATCCTCGGGCAAGTGATTCTATCACTTGCTCGAAAGCGTCAGCGCATTCCCGCCGGTGTGGTCGTCTCAAAGCAGGTATGCGGCGTGTCCCAAACACCCACGGCGCCTGCGGTGTAGCATTCAAGCTGGCGGTCGGTATTGATGCTGAAGAAGCTTGCCACGTCGTGCATCTTGTCAAGGTCCATCAAAAACACTGCCTGTGTGCCCACCTGCCGTTCCTCAAGGAAGGAGAAAATGTACAGGCCGTCTTTGATCTTCACAAAATCCGCAGGGTTGCTTGCCATCCAGCAGCCGTCGCCCTTGAGCATGGCGTAGGTGTAGAAGTACTCGCTGGAATAGATGTGCTTGACATAAAAATCGTCGTAGCTGTAGGTCCATGTGATGGCCTTGCCGATCAGGTCGCGGGTGAAGGCATGGCGCGCAGTGGGGGCAGGTGCATCGGTCTTGATGTAGCCGAAGTAAAACTCCCGTGCCACCTCACGGGGCTCGATGCCGTTGCCGATCTGTGCGTGGATGAGGGTGACAAGATTTTCTTCCACGTCGAAGATCAGCGTTCTGCTTTGCACGGGACGGGAGTTTTCGATCATGTGCTGCACAAAGTACACACCCTCTTTAGAAGAAGCGTGTCCCATGTAGTACTCTTTTTTCGATACGCCGTCCTGTGTCCAGATAAGTTCATGCAAAGCATTGAATTCATAGGTGCAGGCAATGCCTTCGTCAAAGATGAATTCGAACTTCTTTCCGATCAGCGATTCCTCATAAGCAGGCTTGAAGGGTCCGTTTGCAAAGCCGCGATTGGAGTACTCTTCAGGTGTGGCAGCCTGTGCGGCGGCAAAAACCTGTTCTTCCGTCAGCGATTCCCAGCGGCGGGGCATGCGTGTTTTCATATTCGTGTTTTCCTTTCCGAAACGATTTTACAATGCACAAAAACGCTCGTCAGAGAAAGACGTGCGATGATACTGCTATCTAATTATGTATGTGTTGGATTTAATATACCAGTTTATCCGCCCCATTGCAAGTGCACGTGGACAAAGCCGCCATCCTTTCAGACCAAACAAAAAAATCTCACACCACCACCATCATCACCATGCAGCGCATGCAGCTATGTTGTGGTTGTGGTTGTGGTTGCGGTTGCAGTTGTAGTTGCAGTTGAGGTTGCGGTTGATGTTGATGTTGATGTTGGCATGGTTTGCATGGAAAATCGATGCAGTGCGATGCAGGTGCATGCAAATGCATGCTGTTCGTCTGTCGTGGACGGTAAAAAGACGTACGCGCACAAAGAAAAACTGTATACTTTTACGAAAATAGAAAAATCAAAAAGGATTTACCTTATGCGTGTCGAATAGTATTTAATTCGGATGGGTTTTTCCGTCCCCCAAAATGCAAACAATCATTTCCTATAAAGCAAGGAGGGTGAATCGATGGAAAAAGAACAGCTTCATGCCGATCAGATCGAGGAGCAATCGTATTTTGATTCGGTCATGCATCACATCGATACACAGCTTGCACACGAAGTGGAAGCTTATGATAACGCCGAGCAGGAACTGCAGAAGTATCTGTACAGCTCCTGGGAAGACGGTACACATATGGGCGCCAGCATCGACCGACTGATCGAAGCCGTGCAGATCGGCCGCTTTGCACGCACGCAGGAACTGCTGGCAGATAAAAGAATGGATAAGATCCGTTCTCTTCGAAGACTCATCGACAGCGCATACTTTGCCCGCGTGGACTTTACCGAAGACTGCGAGGACGAGCTTGAAAAAATCTACATTGGCCGTCATGCGCTCTATGACGAAAAAGACAGAACGCCTTTGATCTACGACTGGCGTGCACCCATCTCCAGCATCTTCTACCGCTTTGAGAAGGGTCCCGTGTCCTACGATGCCCCCATGGGCAAGGTCTCGGGCGAAGTTTCCCTGAAGCGCCAGTATGAGATCAAGAAGGGAAAATTGGAATACTTCTTCGATGCGGACGTGCAGATCTCCGACGAGTTCCTTCGAAAGATGCTTTCCAAGAACACCTCGTCGCGCATGAAGACCATTGTCGAGACCATCCAGAAGGAACAGGACGTGGTCATCCGCGACAGCAATACCGACCTTTTGATCGTGCAGGGTGTGGCAGGCAGCGGCAAGACCTCCATCGCACTGCACCGTGTGGCATATTTAATGTACGAAGGTCTGCAAAATCGCTTAAATGCCAGCGACATCGTCATCATTTCCCCCAATACGCTGTTTGAAAGCTATATTTCTTCCGTTCTTCCGGAACTGGGCGAGCAGAATATCACCACGCTGGAATTTGAATCCATCGCCCAGCGCATCACAAGGGGCATCATCAGCAATGTCGGTACCCGTCATGCCTATTTGGAAGGCATGATCGCCAACCGCGATGTGGAAGACCGAAATGCCGCCAAGCGCGACATGCGCTTTAAGACCTCCGAAGGCTTTGCAGTGCTCATCCGCCGCTATAAGGACCGCGTGGTGCGCACCATGCCCTTTGAGGATATCCTTGTGGGCGACACCGTGGTGGCTCGCGCCGATGCCATGCGCGCACTGATGCAGCGCGGCGAGGACAGAAATTCCGTGGAAAGCCGCCTTGTGCGCCTGCAAAGCAGTGTGTACGACTCCATGCGCAATGCACAGGAAGCACGTCACGCAGAACTTTTGGCACAGGAAGCAGGCAAGCACGATGATGCCATGGAAGATGCGGTCTACGCCCGTGCCCGCGCCATCGAGGAAGCTGCACAATCCCGAAACAAGATGGAACGCGCCATGCAGCTGGACTATCCAGCGCTGTACCGCAAGCTGGTCACCGATGTGGTGGGCTGGTGTGATTCCGGCGCGGACGCCGCCGTTGTCATGGGGCGCATTATGCGGTATTACGGTCATTCCGACTGCACCAACATGTACCAGAACATGGGCATCTCGTTGCTGGCG
>JAGBGW010000224.1 GCA_017935825.1 Clostridia bacterium | reverse complement strand
GCATCTTCAAAATCCAGATCACCCAGAGGCTTTAAGAGCTTACCCGTGGGACCGATATCAAGCGCAATGAACTTTTCCTGCGCACCGATGCTGTCTTGCCTTGCTTGTTTTGCAAGGGCAAACGATGCACGAAGCATATCTTCCAGTTCTTCATCGGAAAACTTCAGGCAGTTTGCACCGAATGTATTGGTGCAGACCACATTGCAGCCTGCATCAAAATAGCTTTTGTGGATGTTCTGCACGATATCAGGGTGCAAAAGATTCCAGCGCTCGGGATACTGACCTGCCTTCAGACCTGCATCCTGCAGCATAGTGCCCATGGCACCGTCCAGATAAACGATATTTGATTTGAGAAACTCTCTGAAATTCATTTGTTGCTCCTAAATACACAGTCCGTGTTTTCACAAAGACTGCATTTATGCGGCTGTACTTTGCGCGGCGCTTCGGTGATGCCTGCAAATGCCGTAACGGATTTGGACGGTGTCATCAAAAGGCTGTCGTTTAAGTACAGACCGATTTGGTTCGGACAATCCAGCACGCGGAAGATGTCCCGCTGTGTTTCCAGCGACAGATCGCCGTAGCCTGCACTGAAGCGCGGAACAAGCATGTTGCCCTGTTCTTGTTGCCAATCGCAAAATGCATCGCAAAGTGCTTCGATGCGCTCCGCACCGATGGCCTGCAGCATCAAAGCACGGGACGGCGCGATCCTGCCATATTTTGCGATTTGCCGATCCAGTTCCAATCCCACCGTTGCAGCAAAAAGGATCACACGATCACAGGTGGATAAATTCTTTGCCAGGTCTTTGGAGCGGACATCAAAGCATCCAAAATCCACTGCATCGTTTTTGATACAAACGGGAAGTTCCGTATAGCAAACCTTGTATTCGAGCTTTCCTTCTATACCTTCCCAACAGCCGGCAAGAAGGTCGCGGACACTTTCATCTTTTCCTGCCCGTGCATAGCGCAGCGCCTCTTTTTCACAAAAAGGCGGCGGTGCAAAGGTTTTTACGAAAACCGTACTCATTTGCCAAGGATATCCGACAGATTGCTCTGAATTTTGGCTGCAATGTCGGGCTTATTCATGGAATACACATGCACATTGGTGATGCCGTTGGCATAAAGGTCGATGATCTGGTCGGTCGCGTAGGCGATGCCTGCCTGCTTCATGGCGGCAGGATCGTGACCGAATTTATCCACAAGGCTCTTGAAACGCTGCGGCATGAAGGAACCTGAAAGCTTGATGGCGCGATCCACCTGCTTTGCGTTGGTGATGGGCATGATGCCGGGGATGATCGGCACGGTGATGCCTGCCTCGCGAATCTTATAGAGGAAGTTATACAAAAGATTGTTGTCAAAGAACATCTGCGTGGTCAAAAAGTCACACCCTGCATCCACCTTTTCTTTCAGATAGCGAATGTCGGTCTTTTGATCCCCACTTTCGGGGTGGATCTCGGGATAACAGGCGCCGCCAATGCAAAAATCTGCACCGGATTCCTTCAATTCACGCACAAGCTCGATAGCATAGTGGTAATCCCAGTGGCTTCTTTCCGCCCCTTCCAGGTGGGCAGGAATGTCGCCGCGAAGCGCCATAACATTGCCGATGCCTGCATCGATCATATCCTGAATTCGCGCGTGCACAGTTTCTTTGGAAGAAGAAACGCATGTCAGGTGTGCCAGCATGGGCACGTTGTATTCTTCCTTCAGATTTCTTGCAATATCAAGTGTATATTGGCTGGTACCGCCGCCTGCGCCATAAGTCACGCTCATAAAGGAAGGCTGCAGTTTTGCAATTCGCTGCGTGGCAATTCTCACACTTTCAAAATTGGTCTGCAGTTTGGGCGGAAAGACCTCAAATGACAGCGACAAAGTATCTTGTTTAAGAAGTTGGCTGATTTTCATAATCCTAAATTCCTTATTTAAAATACTCTCCCATTGTATATCACGCAGGTAAGCGAATCAAGCTTTTTGCATCAATGCGCAAATCCGTCATGTTATATAAGACAAACATTTTGTTGAATACAGGATGTTAGTGTCGTATAATATCCATAGTGACCGAAAGGAGAATAAAAACTATGACATTAAAAGAACTGTCAGTCGGTCAAAGTGCAGTTATCGTTTCTGTCGGCGGCGAAGGCGCGCTGCGCAGACATTTCCTTGATATGGGCGTGATCCCCGGTGCGGAGGTCACGGTGGTGAAATTTGCACCCATGGGCGATCCCATGGAGCTGCAGATCCACGGCTACGAACTGACGCTTCGTCTTGCCGATGCGGATAAGATCGAAGTCTCCCAGATTTCAGAGCGTACGAGAAAGCATGAAGATGCAAAGGACACGGGCAAAGATCATCATCCCGGTCTGGGCGAGGATGGTATTTTCCATTCCGAAAGCGAGGCATCTCCCCTTCCCGAAGGTACGATTCTCACTTACGCACTGGTCGGCAACCAAAACTGCGGCAAAACCACGCTGTTTAACCAGTTGACTGGTGCAAACCAGCATGTGGGTAACTTCCCCGGCGTTACCGTTGACAGAAAAGATGGCGCCATCCGCGGTCATGCAAATACCCTTGTGACCGACCTTCCCGGCATCTACTCCATGTCCCCTTACAGCAGCGAGGAGATCGTATCGAGAAACTTTGTTCTGGAAGAAAAGCCCAAAGCGATCATCAACATCGTCGATGCCACCAACATTGCACGCAATATGTACCTGACCATGCAGCTTTTGGAAATGAACGTGCCCATGGTCATCGCGCTGAACATGATGGACGAGCTGACCGGCAACGGCGGCTCCGTGGACATCAACCGCATGGAGCAGCTTCTGGGCGTGCCCGTGGTACCGATTTCCGCATCCAAGAATCAGGGTGTGGATGAACTGGTCAAGCACGCGCTGCACATTGCGCACTATCAGGAAAAGCCCCTTCGTCAGGACTTCTGTGACCAAAATGAATTCAACGGTGCGGTACATCGCTGCCTGCACGCAGTTGTGCATTTGATTCAGGATCATGCAGAAAACGCAGGTCTTCCCGTCCGCTTTGCCGCAAGCAAGGTGGTGGAAGGCGACGAACTTGTGATGGAGCAGCTGAAACTGGACCAGAACGAGAAGGAAATGCTGGAGCACATCATCTGCCAGATGGAGACCGAGCGCGGCCTTGACAGAAGCGCGGCGATCGCAGATTCCAGATTCAGTTTCATCGAAAAGGTCTGTGAGCAGACGGTGACCAAACCTGCCGTCAGCCGTGAACACAAGCGAAGCCAGATGTTTGACCGCATCCTGACGGGCAAGTACACCGCAATTCCCTGTTTCATCGGCATCATGGCGCTGATTTTCTACTTGACGTTCAACGTCATCGGCGCATGGCTGCAGGGTTTGCTTGAAATGGGCATTGAGGCGCTGACGGGATTGGTTGCAAACCTGCTTGCCATGGCAGGTGTCAACGATGCGATCCAAAGCCTGCTCATCGACGGTATCTTCGCAGGTGTGGGCAGTGTACTGAGCTTCCTGCCGATTATCGTAACGTTGTTCTTCTTCCTTTCCATGCTGGAAGACAGCGGCTACATCGCCCGTGTTGCCTTCTTTATGGATAAGCTTCTTCGTAAAATCGGTCTTTCCGGTCGAAGCATCGTGCCCATGCTCATCGGCTTTGGCTGCACGGTACCTGCCGTCATGGCGACCCGTACCCTGCCCAGTGAGCGTGACCGCAAAATGACCATTCTGCTTACGCCCTTTATGAGCTGCACGGCAAAACTACCCATCTACGCATTCTTCGTGGATGCATTCTTCCCTGCCCACAAGGGTCTGATCATGACGGGGCTGTACGTTCTCGGTATCGTGGTTGGCATTTTGGCGGCATTCCTTTATAAGAAGATTCTCTTCAGCGGCGAGGCAGTGCCTTTCGTCATGGAGCTGCCCAACTACCGTCTGCCCAGCGCAGGGAACGTTGCAAGACTTCTGTGGGAAAAGGCAAAGGATTTCCTGGAACGTGCATTCTCCGTTATTCTCATCGCCACCATCGTAGTGTGGTTCCTGCAAAGCTTTGATTTGAGACTGAACATGGTCGCAGATTCCAAGGATAGCATTCTGGCGCTGGTATCGGGTCTGCTTGTGCCCATCTTCCGCCCCATCGGACTTGGCGATTGGCGCATCTGTACGTCCCTCATTTGCGGCTTTATGGCAAAAGAGAGCGTGGTTTCCACCATGGAGATTCTCTTTACAGGCGCCGTTACAACCGCACTTTCTCCCCTGTCGGCAGCTGCACTTCTTGTCTTCAGCCTGCTTTATACCCCTTGCGTTGCGGCGATCGCATCGGTCAAGCGTGAACTTGGCGGCAAGTGGGCCTGGGGCGTTGCACTTTGGCAGTGCGTGGTGGCATGGCTTGCAGCGCTGATCGTCCGACTGATCGGTCTTGCGTTTGGAGTGATGTGATATGCGCATCGCAGATTACATCGTGATCACATTGATCGCAGTGGCAGTCATCCTCGCACTTCGCGTCGTTATCAAAAACAAAAAACAAGGCAAAACCTGCAACGGCGATTGCGCCAATTGTGGGAAGGGCTGTAAATGAGAAAAAGAAAAAGCTACCCGATTTCGGGTAGCTTTTTTGTTTTGAATTATGTCGAAAAAAGACACGATTTCATTTACCAAGATTGAACTCGTAATCAATGAGCATTCCCATCTCGCCCTCGAGGTCTTGGGTCTGCGAATCTGCTATATAGTCTAAATCATGGTCATCAAGATAAAGGTAGTACAACGTATGGTTTTCTCTATCAATACCAATCATGTAAATTCTTTTAGGAAAATAATCATCTTCGTCGGTTACAACCTTAAATAAGATTCCTTCGTAATAAAACTCAGGTGCAGCGATTTTGTAATCCCCATCGTAATCAATAACAGGCTCTGTCAAAAACTGATGTGCATCTATGTAATCTTTGTATTCTGCCTCACAAAGTTCAGAGTTATCATATTTTACGATTGCAGTAATAGATTGGAAAAAGAAGAAGCCGGGATTTACTTTTCCAACAAATTGAACATTCTGTTCATCAAATTCGTTGTATTGTGGAAAATTACGAAAATCGATTCTCATATCATCTGCGCACTGATTGAAGTCAGCTTCACTTTCAATCACATAGTTATTCCATACAGGAATCTTTACGAGGCTTAAAAAAGCAGTAATCGGATTGAACATCGTTACGATAACGACGACATTCACCACGAAAAAAAGCCATTCACGCTTAACACGCATGTTAAAAAAGAGCATCAGAACAAAAATGCCAATACAAATACCAATAACAACAATCTCACGGTATGGCGTATAGCACCTATAAAGATATGGCGATTCTTCTTTCATTGCCGATTCATTAGCTATTGAAAGAATTGCCCAACACGAGAGCACAGCTACGGCAAGTCCAACCAATATGATAGCAACGATTTTTATGGCAGAAAGCTTTTTTTCTTTATTGTTCATAGTTGCCCTCCTTTTTTATTATGTAACGACCTCTACTACTCAAATCAAGCATATTTAACTAAATATATCATATCTTGATTTGAATCTCTACAAACAGGATTCATTTTGCATATTAGAAAGTGAATTCAAACTCTAATACACAAATCACGGCAAAGCCGTGTATATCATCAATTTCGCAGGAATTGCATATCATCAAGACAAAGTCTTGTATATCATCATTGCGAAAGCGGAATACAGCCTGCGGCTGATGATATGCACCTTCGGTGATGAGATGCACGCTTACGCGTGATGATATACCATTGCTTTCGCAATGAATAAAAAAACGACAGGTCGAAACCTGTCGTTTTTTGGTGGAGACGAGGGGAGTCGAACCCCTGTCCGAAAACCGATCCTGCCTACTTTCTCCGAGCGCAGTCATTGCTTTTACATTCCCTCTGTCGGACTGTCAATGACAACATTCCGCTTTCAGTAGCTTCATAAATCCCACATGCGGCAAAGCTTAGGCATGCTGGTACCCCACTTTTTGACACCGGTTATCCAAACCGTGGGCAGCTTGGGCCGATGGCTGCGTTAAGCAGCGTACGCTACGTTATTGTTTGCGTTTAATATTTAAGTTTCCGGTTTTAACGTGGCCCGGAGCCACGGCTCGCTTATAAGCTCTCACTGATCCCCGTCGAAAGCCATTTACGCCCCCGTAAATGGAAGAGTGAAGCTTTTAGCCTCTGTTACGCAGCGCACGATCCATCTGACGTTTTGCATCCCGCTGTGCTTCGCTGTCGCGCTTATCGTAGAGCTTTTTGCCCTTTGCGATGGCGACGGTTACTTTGACAAGGCCTTTTTTCAAATAAAGGTCCAGCGGGATCAAGGTCATACCCTCACGGCTTGCTGCAACTTCCAGACGATTGATCTCACGCTTGTGCAGCAGCAGTACGCGGTTACGCATCGGGTCGTGGTTGAAGCGGTTACCCTGTTCGTAGGGCGTAACATGCATGCCCTGCAGAATCGCTTCCCCATTTTTGATGGCGATGTAACTGTCGCGCAGGTTGACTTTACCTTGCCTGATGGATTTAACTTCGGTGCCGACCAAAGCAATGCCTGCCTCGTAGGTCTGCTCGATGAAGTAGTCATGCCGCGCTTTTCTGTTTTGTGCGACGACCTTTACGCCATCGTTTTTTGCCTTGGCCAATTGATATCACCTCCGTGCCGTACTATTATAGCACACAAACAGGCGCAGGTATACCGCAAATTTTCACGCAAAGGCGCATATTCCCCCGCTTTTTGGCATATCTATTGACAATGAAGGCAAAAATTTGCTATACTGAATTGTCTTTGCTGGTGTAGCTCAATTGGCAGAGCAGCTGATTTGTAATCAGCAGGTTGCGGGTTCGAGTCCCATCACCAGCTTTAACAAAAGTCCTATCCGTTTGGATAGGACTTTTTGTTTTGTATAAAAGATGGGACGAGAACCCGAGAAGGGTTCGATAAACAAGCCTCCGAGAATCCGAGCGCATCGCGTGAAGGATGATCGGCTAAGGCGCGTTATGCAAAGCTGACCCATCACCAGCTTTAATAAAAAACCTTATCCAAAATGGGTAAGGTTTTTTATTTTGCATAAAAGATGGGACGAGAACTCCATACCCCCTCCGTCTTTGCAAGCAAAGACACCTCCCCCTCTAAAGAAGGGGAGGCTTTGGAGGTTATAACAATACGCAGATCACGCCGCCGTGACCGTCGTTGATGATGCGACGCATGGTCTCGGTCATCTTACGCTGGACGTCGTCGGGCATACGGGAAAGCTTGTTGTTGAGGCCTTCCTGTACCAGTTCGTTCAAAGATTTGCAAAAGACATTGGTGCTCCACATGCGGGCAGGATCGGTCTCAAATTCCTGCATCAGGTAGTTTACCAGCTCTTCGCTTTGCTTTTCCGTACCCATGATGGGAGAAACCTGGGTTTCGATATCGATGCGGCTGATTTGAAGGGCAGGTGCGGATGCTTTCAGGCTCACACCAAACCGTCCGCCCTGACGGACGATTTCGGGGTCTTCCAGTGTCATTTCTTCCATTCTGGGATAGACAAAGCCGTAGCCAAGAGTCTTGGCAGATTCCAGTGCATCGTGCAGGCGGTCGTATTCCACCTTCGCCTTGGCAAGGTCGCTGATTTTCTGCATCAGGTCGCAGTCACTTTCGATTTTAAGACCGCTTTGTTCGCTTAAGATGTCGTAGAACAGTTCTGCATCCAGATCGATCCTGCAGGCGGCATTGCCTGTGCCAAGGTCGAGATGGTCGATGACAAAACGGAATCCTTGTGCAGTTGCATTGAACTCTTCCAGCATCTGCTCCACATCGCGCATACGAAGCACGTCGCTTGCGCAAGTTTGCAGTCGTTCAAGAAGCGATGCAATCAGGTCGTGGTCGATGGCAAGGGTCTGCGCCCATTTGGGAATATCGATATCCATGCGCAGGATCGGGAATTCCAAGAGGATATCCTCCAGAATCTGCAGCACGTCTTCCCCATCCATGGACAGCACATCAAGCACGCGCACGGGCGCATCGTATTTTTCCTGCAAGGATTGCGCAAGCGCCAGTGTATTTTCATCCTGCGGCTGTGCGCTATTTAAGATGATGACAAAGGGCTTGCCCTGTGCCTTTACATCTTCGATGACGCGGGCTTCTGCCTTGGCATAGTCCTGCCGCGCAATGCCGGTAAAGCTTGCATCGGTGGTCATGACGATACCGATATTGGCATGGTCGGTGATGACCTTTTTGGTGCCGATCTCCGCTGCTTTTTCAAAAGGAATATCCTCATCAAACCACGGTGTACGCACCATGCGCGGCACATCTTCTTCCATGATACCGAAGGCGCCGTCGACGATATAGCCCACACAGTCGATCAGGCGAAGGTTGACGTGTGCATTTTCCCCCAACGACACCTGCACGGCTTCGTTGGGCACAAAATGCGGCTGCGTGGTCATAATGGTCTTGCCCACGCCTGTCTGCGGCATTTCATCCTGCGCACGGATGCGGTCGTATTCATCTTCGATATTGGGCAAAACAAGCGATTCCATCATGCGCTTGATGAAAGTGGACTTGCCCGTACGCACAGGTCCCACCACGCCAAGATACACATCGCCGTGGGTGCGTTTTGCAATATCGGCATAAACATCGTAATGTTCCATCGTTCTACCCCCATAATCTTGTTCGCTACAGGATATGCGAGCCTTCTCAGACATAGAACTGTAACAATTTGTACCCTTGTGGAAATTTGGCGATACTGCTATGATGAAGGGGATAAATATTACTTCTGAAAGGAAAAAATCGCCATGGCAGAACAGGTATCCAGACGGCTTCAGCGTTACAATGCAGTACTGATGGCCATTGAAGGCGCTATGTTCGT
>JAGBGW010000223.1 GCA_017935825.1 Clostridia bacterium | reverse complement strand
CCCTTCACGCACCTGACATGCTGCAGGCGATCATCTTCGTTATCGGCTACGGTATGTTCTATTTCGGCGACGGTTTTGTTGCACTTGTGTGGACAGACGTGCTTGCCAGAACGCAGCCTGTACGGCTTCGAATGACCATCCATTCCGCCGCCCGTGTCATCGGCGGTATCATCGGTTTCTTCGTTGCCACGTTTGTTAAAAACACGCTGGCTTCTCCCCTGCCTGTGGACACCCAGTTCACCATCATCTTTGCAGGCGCCTGCATTTCCCTTGGCATCAACTGCCTGTGCCTTGCACTGATCAAGGATGCACCAGGTCGTGTGGCAATTGAAAAAGAGAAGACGCCCTGGAAGCAGTATATTGCAAACTTCATTCCCCTTTATAAGGAATCCGAAGAAGTCCGTCACACCATCGGCTGCAAGATCCTTTATCTGCTTGGTATGATGACCATGCCGCTGAACATCCTGTTCTGCACGCAGGTGGGTCATGTCACCACCGAGCAGGCGGCAGGTCTTGTATACATGCCCATGATCGGTCTTGTCATCGGTGGCTTTGTCTGGGCATTCATTGCAAAGAAGTTTGGCAACCGCGTGCTGATGCTGACCTCTCAGCTGGTAAATCTGACCTGTGCGATTTTGAGCATCCTTTCCCTCATTCTGGCAGCAAAGGGCATCTCGGTCCTTATCCCCATGAGCATCGTTATCATGCTTCTTTCCAGCAACGTATCCAACAACCAGAGCTTTGACCACCACATCATCAGCGTCGTGCCTGATAAATCCCTTGCACACTACATCGTGCTTGCAAGCATTATCTCCGCACCATTCACCCTTGCATCGGTCTTTGCCGGTTTCCTCAGCGATGTATTCGGCTACACGCTGGTGTTCATCATCTTCGCGATCGTGGCTGTGATTTCCGTGACGGTGACCATCTACCGCTTCTTCTCCAAGAACTACGTGGAACCCCAGCTTCACTAAAGCACACATACAAAAAGGACTATCGATCGATAGTCCTTTTTTGATGCAGATTATTTGTCTTTTTTCTTGAAGCGAAGTTCTACACGGGAATGAGCGGAAAGCTCTTTCCAGTTCATCTTGTTTTCCGAGCGTTTGAACAGTCGCACGATGTTTTCCCGATGGGAATACAGATTCAAAAGAACAACGATGGTGGCACCGATGCAAAGCACCAAATCATGGGACCTGAATGCCCAAATCGCAATCAGCATCAGGATATTGCCGACGATGGAACCGATGGAGACGATCTTGGTGGCATAGACCAAAATACCCATCAGCACCACAACCACAAGCATGGGAACAGGTGCCAGCATCAGCATCATGCCCACGGATGCGGAAATGCCCTTTCCGCCTTTGAAGCCGTAATAGATCGGGAAAATATGACCGATGACAGCGCAGACACCGCAGATGACGGCTGCCGTTTCACCGAACGCCCAAAGACCGACCCAGGTCGACACAAAGCCCTTCAACACATCGCAGCCGAAGGTAAGAAGACCTGCCTTCCAGCCGTAATTGCGAAGCATATTGGTGGCACCTGCATTGCCGCTGCCCACGGTGCGGATGTCCTCGTTTTCAAAAAACACACTCAGCGTGATGGCGGTGGAAAAGCCGCCCAAAAGGTAGCCAAACAGCGCACAGATCACATATTGCGTGGTCGTCATTTGTTGTCTTCCTTCTTTCTCTTGCGAAGAATCATACGAAGAGGTGTACCCTCCAGCTGGAAGGACTTACGCAGATGGTTTTCCATATAACGCAGATAAGAGAAATGCACGTATTCGGGATCGTTGACGAAGAACACGATCGCCGGGGGCTGCGTTGCCACCTGCGTTGCATAGTAGAAGCGAGGACGACGACCGTTCTGAGACGGCGGTTCGTGTGCTGCCACAGCATCTGCAATGACGTCGTTCAGGATACCCGTAGGTACACGGCGGGAGGTATTTTCATACACCTCGTCCACGGCAGGCAGCACTTTCTGCACGCGCTGACCGGTCTTGGCAGAGATAAACAGCACAGGTGCATAGTCCATAAAGTGAAGCTTTTCAAGCACTTGCTTTCTGAACTTCTCCAAAGTACCCGTCTCTTTATCCAGCGCATCCCACTTGTTGACGATGATGACGGCTGCCTTGCCCTGCTCCTGCACGTAGCCTGCAACGCGGGTCTCCTGCTCACCCACACCTTCGGTGGCATCGATGACGATCAGTGCCACGTCACAGCGTCGCACGGCTGCAAGGGAACGAATGACACTGTAGCGCTCGATGGTCTTATCTGCGATCTTGCTCTTTTTGCGAAGACCTGCAGTATCGATCAGGACGTAGTTTTTGCCGTCCACCTCCAAAGGCATGTCGATGGCATCGCGGGTGGTGCCGGGGATATCGCTGACGATGACGCGGTTATCTGCAAGCAATGCATTGACCAAAGAGGATTTACCCACATTGGGACGACCGACCAGTGCAATATGCACGGCCTTTTCCTCTTCTTCAGTGGCATCTTCTTCGGGAAGAAGTTCGATCACGCGGTCCAGCAAATCGCCAAAACCCATACGGTTTGCGGCGGACACAGCGATCGGTTCGCCAATGCCCAATGCGTAGAAATCGTAAATAATGTCTTCCTGAGCCACGGAGTCGATCTTGTTGACTGCAAGAATGATGGGTTTATGTGCGCGGCGCAGCATGTCTGCCACGTCTTCATCCGCAGGGGTCAGCCCCTGTTTGCCGTCTACGAAAAACAAAATCACCTGCGCGGTTTCGATGGCAAGTTCTGCCTGACGGCGCATCTGCTGCCAAAGCTCATCCTCGCTCTTGGGTTCGATACCGCCGGTATCGATCAACGTGAAGCTTCGATCCATCCACTCCATATCCGCATAGATACGGTCGCGGGTAACGCCGGGGGTATCCTCCACGATGGCGATCTTCTGTCGCAGAATATGATTAAAAAATGTAGACTTACCAACGTTGGGGCGACCTACGATCGCAACCATCGGTTTTGATTTCATCTGTCTTCATCCTCCTTTTGTTCAATGCCGTGCAGTGCGCAGTAAAGCGCAACGCCGTCCACATCCACCACGGTGGTTTTAACACCCAGTGCCTTTTGCACGTCTTCAATGGGTACATTATCAAGGAAAAGATCACCTTCGCTGCGAAGCATGCAGGAGGGAATCAAAAGTTCATCGCCAAGGTCCAGCGTTTTCAGCTGGTCGATCAAATCGCCGCCGGTGACAAGACCTGCCACAGTGATGGATTCACCAAAGAAACGGTTTT
>JAGBGW010000222.1 GCA_017935825.1 Clostridia bacterium | reverse complement strand
GGATTTAATTTCATCTGAGGCAAAGCCGAAGATTTCATCAGCGTTAGCTGATTTCATCCTTGCGTCAGCAAGGATTTCATTTTCTGCAAGAGTTCGAATTCATACGCAGATCTGCCAAAGATATCTTTTTTTTAGCCCATATACAAAACATGAACGTCATGCGCAGCATGGCGTTTTTGTTTTGACATTAAAATTGTAGAATTTGATTTTGTTTTCTGCCACGTAAAAAGGCACTCATACGAGTGCCTTTTATTATTTTTCTGTTTTGTCCAAAGGAGCAGGCATTAGCTTATTAATGCCCAAACTTAAGGCGACGCCGACCGCTGTGTCGATAATGCGATCGATGGTGTATTTTACGAAACGGTCGGGCGATACGGTTAAAATGACAACAAACAGTACAACACTGCCGGGTTGAATGGCGGTGTTCACGCCCAGTGCCTGGCTGACCATCAGCAAAACAAACAATGCAAGCAGCAGCACGACCCCCTGGTACAACCCGGGTGTGGCACCGTGATACCAGTTGTAAAACAACAAGGCAACAACGCCGCCGATCAGGGTGCCGATACTGCGGTTTCCGCCTGCCTGAAGACCGGTGACCCATTTGTTGCCCATGCCGAACACCGCGCCAATGCAGGCAAAACAGGGGTTTCGGTCAAGCAGGGTATACACAAGTATAATGATTCCGACCGAGAGCATGGTTTTTAACGTGCGTTTTCCCACTGTGGGAAGGTGAAATGATTGAAATTCCATGATTTCGTCCTTCTTTTGTTTTTATTATCAATAACCCATAAACAACTTGGAATGCTGCCCACAGATTGACTGTGCCGCATATATTCTCTCATCGTTCATTTTGCGCCGCTATTTTATCACAAATTTTCTCAAAATAAAACAGGAAAACCCAAAAGCATTGCAGTACACCCAACTTGAAACGGCATGATATTTGTACTATACTGTCACCATAAGCGTAAGCTTAAATGATCAATTTGGAGTAAGCTGTTTGAAAAACATCTATTCATTGGAGATTGTATTGTAAACGGGAGGTTTGCAAATACAATTTCGGGCATTCCTCTCGTATCACAGGCCAAAACCATACGAAAGGAACAAAAATATGAACAATATCACTATCCGTATAGAAACAGAAAACGACTACCGCGCCGTGGAGGAACTGACCCGCGAGGCATTCTGGAACGTGTACAAGCCCGGTGCGGACGAACACTACTTTGTGCATCAGATGCGAAAGCATCCTGATTTTATCCCTGAGCTTGCTTATGTGCTGGAATGCGATGGCAGGATCATCGGCAGTATCATGTACACCAAAGCCTGGTTGGAGGATGAAGAAGGCAATCGAAAGGAAATTGTTTCTTTCGGTCCGCTGTGTGTGGCGCCGGAATATCAGCGGCAGAAGCTGGGCAGGCTTTTGATCGAGTATTCTTTTCGTGCAGCGCGCAAGCTGGGCTATGATGTGAATATCATCTTCGGCAATCCGGGCAACTATGTCAGCCGCGGCTTTGTCAGCTGTAAAAAGAAGAATGTCAGCTTTGTTGTGCAGGGTAACTATCCCACGGCGCTGCTGGTCTGCGAACTGGTACCGGATGCGCTGGACGGCAAAAACTGGATGTACATCCCCAGCACTGCCGCCGATTGCTGTGAGGATGTGGAAGCCGTGGAGGCGTTTGATTCCACCTTCCCGCCCAGGGAAAAGGCGTGGCAGCCCAGCCAGGAGGAGTTCTATATCTATAGCCACTCCTGTGTAGTCAGATAAAACTTGCCAATCCCCGATCGATGCGATATATTGAAGGTATCACATTGATCGGGGATTTGTTTATGCAAGTCGATGTATTTATCAGCCATCATGTCTCAACCTGCGGACACATTGCCGAGGCCATCACCAACAAGCTGGAATCCATGGGTGTGCGCTGCTGGTACTGCGGCCGCGACATTCAGGGCGGCGACTATGCCACGGAAATCATGATGGCGCTCAACAGCTGCAAAGTCTTTTTGCTGATCTTGAACCGCGCTGCATCGGAATCGCAGCATGTGTTGAACGAACTTGACGCTGCCACCGTGCGGCTTACCAAACAGGAACCCATCACCATCATGCCCTTTGTGGTGACGGGGGAGGAGATCACTCTGGCGGCGCAGTACTACCTTCGCCGTCATCATTGGATCGATGCCATCAATCCGCCCATGTATGTGCGCATTGAGGAACTTGCAAACCACGTGCTGGCAGTGCTGGAAAAAGAACCGGGCGGTTTTACCTTCACACCTGTGACCATGCCTGCACAAAGTACTCCTGCTGCGCCGAAGATCGAGAACCGCCTGCCCCAGACCCGTGACATTTTCCACGGTCGTGAGGAAATGCTGGGACAGATCGGTGCATCCTTTGCATCGGGCAAGCGCGTGCTGTTTTTGGAAGGCATCGGCGGCATCGGCAAAAGTGAGCTTGCAAAGCAGTACGCAATGCAAAACCGCGATCAGTACGATACCGTGGTATTTTTGCCCTATGTGGACTCTTTGCAAAGTCTGCTTTGCGATGCAACCGCGCTGAAAATTGAGGGTGTGGAGCGCCAAAAGGGCGAAGAAGACGCGGACTTTGCCGCCCGCAAGCTGGCAGTGCTCAAATCCATCGCCAATGACCGCACGCTTTTGATCGTGGACAACTTCGACGTGGATGCAGACCCCATGCTCAAAGAGTTTGCAGACGGCACATACCATGTGATCTTCACCACGAGAAATGCCCATGCAGGTTTTTCCACCGTGAAGGTAGGCGCCATCACCGACGAACATGCGCTGCTTGAGATCTTCACCCAAAACTACGAGGATGAAGTCTGCGAAGACGATCTGCCTGCAGTGCGTGAGATCTTCCGCATGGTGGAAGGTCACACCTACACCATCGAGCTGATCGCAAAACAGATGGCGGCAAGCTACCTTTCCGCCACGGAAATGCTGGAGCTGCTGCAAAACGGCGCACTGCAAAACGGCGATTGGGAAGAAATTGCAGGCCGTGACAACTGGAATACCGCCATCGGGCATATCTGTTCGCTGTTTAACACCAGCAATCTGTCAGGTGATGAAAAGCAGATTCTGATGTACCTGTCCCTGATGGGCAACAGCGGCGTGCCTGCCCAGCGTTTCCGCGAATGGGCGAAGCTTTCCAACATGGATGCGGTCAACCGCCTGATCCGTCGAAGTTGGGTCAGAAAAGAAAGCGGACAAAAATTCTCCCTGCATCCCATGGTGCGCGAGGTCATCCACAGGGAGCTTGTGCCCACTGTGGAAAACTGCCGCGAATACTTGCGCGGTATGGACATGTTCTGCTTTGCCGCATGGTTCCGTCCCTATGGCGAAAATCTGGCGGTGGCGGCAAATGTGCTGTCGGTGCTTTCGTATTTCAAGGAGATTCCTGCCGACGGGCACAATCATTTCAGCTGTTTTGCCAGCTTCCTTTGGCAGGTGGGCTATTTCAACGAGTCCATTTTCCATGAGACTCGCGTCTATGAGGCATGCGTCAAGCACTTCGGTGTGGCAAGCATGTACACAGGCTTTGTTGCCCAGATGCTGGGCGGCTGCTACTTCAATTCCAACCGCATCGAGGAATCCATTCCCTGGTATAAGCAGGGGCTTGATTCCATGCTTGCAAGCGGAGCGCCCATGACGGAAGACCTTGCCATGTCCTACGAGAAGGTGGCGCGATGCTACACATGGGAGTATGAACAGGATTTTGCAAAAGCAGAGGAGCTGTTCCAAAAGAGCCTTGAAATTCGATTGGAGATGATCGAACGGGTCAAGGCAGGGGAGGATATGACCATCCGCCGTGTCTTTATGAAAGAGCCCTTTGATCTGAAATTCGCCTACGGCCGCCTTGCGGAAATCTACATGGAGATCGGCCGCATGTACCAGTTTATGGGCAATTGGGAAAAAGGCTGTGAATACGCAAGGCTGAACCTGGAGACCCGTCTTGCCAACCAGTCCAACGCGGCGGCATCCAGCATCGCCTATGCAAACTACGATATCGGCGTGTGCCCGTATCAGATGGCGATGCAAAGGGAAGGGGACGAGCGTACAAAGCTCCTTGCCGAAGCACAGGAAAAACTGGAAGCGGCGCTTGAAAGCAATATGAAAATGCGCGGCGCCCTTGCCTACGACACCATCGACAATCAGGAATATGTGGCAGACGTCTATGCCGCCCAGGGCGATTACTTAAAAGCCTCCAACGGCTATATGGCAGTGCTGACCATGAGTGAAAACCTCTTCGGTCCCGACGATCCCCGTATCGCAAGGGTGAAGGAAAAGATGTGCTTTAATAACTGAAGAAAAAGAGCCGTAAAGGCTCTTTTCTTTTGAAGAGATATTGTATTATTGCTTGATTATTTTTGTGGGAAAGGGGCAAGGACGTCGCTGACTCCACAGATATAATCCATGCTGACGTTGTATAATTGCGCCAATATAATCAGGCTGTCCACGGGAATTCTTGTTTTTTCCAGCTCATAATCACAGTATGTTCGTTGACCGACCTGCAGTAGTTTGGCGATTTCGGCTTGTGTTTTTTCATGATCCTCACGCAATGCGCGGATGCGTTGTGCATAGTTCATAAACTCACCTCGCCGCAATCATAGCATAGAGTTTATTTCTCTATTGACATATAGAGTTATAAACTCTATAATCGGGTGGAGGTGAGGTAATTGAAGGGTTTTTGCTGTGTGTCCTGTCGCTATTATATTCAGCATTATGCTCTATGTGAGGAAAAGCTGATCCGTGTGTATTGCGGACACTGTACGTATGCAAGGGCAAAAACAACACGCCCTGATAAAAAAGCATGTATGTTTTTTGAACAAGGAACAGATAAAGAAGATAGTTTTGTAAGAAGAGAATATCTTAGTAAAAAGCTGTTGGACAAAGTTTTAAGCATGGAATTGCTCCCGCAAATTGAAGAAGGGTTTACCGCGGAGCAGAACAGATGATATGGCTGATGTTTTAAATGAAGCATCGGCTGTGCCGATATGAAGCACTCGCTTACGCTCGCATGAAGCAAATTTGCTATGCAAATTTATGAAGCGAAGCGCTGAGTAAATCCATCGTGCCGTCAGGCACACTTCATGGGGCGTAAGCCCTGCTTCATTTTTCATGCCCGAAGGGCGCTTCATTCCGTTCAAAGAAAAAAGACTTGCTTTTCGCAAGTCTTTTTTCTTTGAACGGAGAGAGAGGGATTCGAACCCCCGGTGCCTTGCGACATCACTGGTTTTCAAGACCAGCTCCTTAAACCACTCGGACATCTCTCCAAATATTCATACCCGTCAAGTATAGCAGGAAAAATTTCCGTCTGTCAATATGATTTCAAAGCATATCCTTCTTGTTGCGATTGAAAAAGGTCTGTGTTATAATGTGACAAGAATGATGCGGAGCGTGGGGTGATCCCTGCCATATCCGTATACAGCCGCAAGCAATTGCGACTTTGGAGGTAAAAACTGTTATGGAAAAATTTGCGGGTTCCCGTGATTATCGTCTTCCTGTAGCTTTTTGGGTCAGCCTGATCTTCCTTGGCCTGGCATCCGCATGGCGTCTTTTCATCGCCGTGGATAAGGCTCTGATGCTCATCGCATATATTGATTTCTTCCTTGTGACGGCTGCGTTTGTCATCGCCGCCATGCAGAAGAACAAGTGGCGCAATGTGATCGTGTCGGGCGCACTGCTTCTTCTGGTTGTCCTGACGCAGATCGTCAACCGCGGTTACTCCGTCAACATCGGCGGCATCTTCCTTTCCGGTTCGGGCCTTCTGGCACTTCGCCATTTCTGCGATCTTGCATATTACATCGCAATTCTGGTCGGTGCGGTGTTCCTTTTCCTTGGTAAGGAACGCAATGCTGCAATCTGTGGCATCGTGGCACTGCCCCTGAGCGTTGGTTACACCATTACCACGGCAGTACTCACCGTTCAGTATACCGGCGACTTTGTCGTTGCATGGAGCTGGTGGCTGCAGAATGAAATGATCGTCCCCATGTACTTTGTGCTGACGTTCTTTGTGGCACTGACGCTGGTATTCTTCAAGTACTACGACCTGACCGCACCCATGCGCCGTCGTCGCCGTGAACAGCTGGCACAGGAAAACAAATCTGCCCGTAAGCGCAGCGCATAAAAAGATCCTTGTGCACTCCTGCTGCAAAGCAGCAGGAGTGCTTTTTTTCTTTGGTTTGACGGGCCATTGCCTTGACATGCTATAACAAGGAACTTATAATTTTTAATAATGTATACATTTTTGATGAGAAGCTGACGGAGGAAACGCATGCACCACGACGAAAAGGAAATCAAGCAGCTGACGATGGGACTGATCTTGTTTCAGATCCTTTCTTTTGCGGCGCTTGCATCGATGAACTACCATAATGTTTATTTGAAGCAGATCGGCTTTACCAGCCAGCAGATCGGCTTTTGGGGTTCCATGAACGGCATTGTGCAGATGATCACACTGCCGCTTTGGGGTATCGTTGCCGACAAGACCCGCTCGGGCAAGGTGACGTTCATCATTTCCATGCTGGTCTATGGCGTGCTGTATCTTCTGATCCCCCCTGCAGGTAAGATCTATGCAGGTGCACCTTTTGTAATGTATGTGCTGCTTTTTATGTACGGCACCATCAAACAGTCCACCCGCTCTTTGCAGGATGCATGGTTTGTATCTGTTTCCGCACCCTTTGGCATCAACTACGCATCCCTTCGCATGTGGGGCGCCATCGGCTTTGCCATCGTGTCCATCATCATGGGCATTATTGTTGATTTCACGGGCGTTCCCTTCATCTTCTACCTTGGCACCATTTTCTGTGTGATCTTCGCAGTGCTTTGCCTGCGCTTTAAGACCCCCGAACTGCCCGAGGAGAAAAAGCCCCGTATTGTAAAGGAAAAGATGCGCCCCTGGGTGCTTTTCAAAAACTACTACTATGTAAGTGCGCTGATCATGGTATTTACCCTTGCAACTTACCATGCTTTGACCGTCAGCTTCTATCCTTATATTCTGGAACATGCAGGCGTGGACCCGGGCCGTTTTGGTGTCATCAGCGGTTACGGTGCGTTCGTGCAGGCGATCTTGATGTTCCTTATGACCCGCTACGGTCAGAATGTAAAACCCTATAAGTGGCTTATTATGGCAGGAATTGTTGCCGCATGCGAAAATGTGATGTATGCTGTAGCTGACGGTATGTGGATGATGCTCATCGCAGGTACCCTTTGGGGCATCGAAATGGGTATCAACGTGTCCGTTCTTCCCAGATACGTTTTCTCCATCGTGCCCCAGCAGTATGCAACCACCGCCCAGACCTTCAACGGCACCGTGATGATGGTGCTCTGCGTTGTGGGCAACGTGGTGGCAGGCTACTTCATTGCTGCAGTGGGTATTTCCACCTACAATGTCTGCATTGCAGCCTTCCAGCTTTTCCTGACGATGATTTTTGCACTGAGCATTCCCTTCGGTGCAAAGGTTTTGAAGAAGACACCGCCGTGGCTGACGCAGGAAGAAAACGCATAATCCCTTTCAATCTAATTTCGGAGATCAATTTACATGTACAAACAGCCGCTTTATCACGACTCCCATGATCTTGAATATCGTGCGCCCTTTGGTGCAGTGTGTGTGGGTCAGACTGTGACGCTTCGCATGGGCATTCTGGACGGATACTATGTATCCGTTCCTCGTGTGCGCATTCGCTGGAACGATGGGGAACAG
>JAGBGW010000221.1 GCA_017935825.1 Clostridia bacterium | reverse complement strand
TGGGCTTTGCACCGTTGATTCATGGCGATTTGCGGCTGGGTGAAGGTACTGGCGCGGTAGCACTGTTTCCTATGCTGGATTTGGCTGCTGCCGTATATCACCATGCGGCGACATTTACTGATATTAAGGTGGAGGCTTACAAACCGTGGGCGCGCTGATTTTGATTTCCGGACCAAACGGGAGCGGGAAAAGCCTGTTTGCAGAAGAGCTTGTCCGTCAGACACAGGGCAAACGGTATTATATTGCCACCATGCAGCCGCATACGGAGGAGAACCTGCAGCGAATCGAGAAGCACCGACGGCAACGTAAAGATTTGGGTTTTACTACGCTGGAGATACCTGTAAACGTCGGGGATGCACCTGTTGAAGACGATTCGGTTGTCTTGCTGGAGGATGTTTCAAACCTGCTTGCCAATGCATTGTTTGAAAAAGGCGATACCATGGAGCAAGCATGGCAAGAAATCTGTACGCTTGTTTCGCACTGCAAGCTGCTTTTTGCTGTGACGATTGCCGAGCTTCATGCAGAGTCTTATGAGGGTGAGACTGCCGCCTATATCCGAGCACTTGAAGAGCTAAATCATAGACTTGAGCAGTCGGCGGATGCTTTTGTTGAAATGAAAGACGGGAAGCCTGTCTGGAAAAAACAGATGCTGCAGCGATTGTGAGCCAAAAGGAGTACAGCTTTGTTATGAGCGAAAAAGGAAAAAGAAATCAATTTCGCGGAGATCTATGGGTCGAAAAACAAATAGATCAGCGGGTACGGGCTGCTCTGCATGAACAGGAAATCGCATTTGCCAATGCCCATTTTAAAGATACAGATGCTCAATTGCTGGAATACGTTCGGCAATGGACAAAAAAGATGGGGTGTACGCCGAATCGGGGAGAGATTATCGGCGGACAACTGATCGAGCGTAGGTTTGGTACTTGGGAAAGGGTCATTAAAGAAGCACGATTACCGTGGCCCTACAAAATGCCACCGTTGGCGAAACGGATGATCTACAAGCAGGAGTATCAAAAGCAGGAAGCCTTATTTGCAGAAGAACGAGCGGCAGCAAAAGCGAACAGAAATGCGCTGCATCAACAGAAAGTGGCGGAAGCAAAGCAGGCACAGGAAGAGCGGATGGCCCGGGATATGGAGTGGGGCGAAAAACATGAGACAGATACCGACGAGCAATTGTTGGATTATTTAAAAAAATGTGCAGCTGAGTTGGAGCGTAGTCCCGTCATGAAAGATGTGGTCGGGGGAAACTACATTGCCAAACGATTTGGCTCGTGGCCTCTTGCATTGACACTGGCGGAGCTGCCATTACCGAAAGGTATGCGTCCTTCGAGCCAACGGCAGGTGGACGCATATCGAAAGAAAGAGCATATTTAAGACCAGGTAATAGAATAACGCACGTTAGAGCAAAAACTCCGTGAACTGTTTTATGGGGGAGGGACTAAGTAAGATCATGCTGAAGGCCCATGCACAAGAGAGCCGCGGTATCCTTCACAATTTGCAAAAAGTTTTCCCTTATATTTTCCCTTTAGGCGTTGATTTCCCCATTTACAGCGTGATACAATTTGAGGCGAATTAACACGGCAATTAAGTGAAAATCATACGCAAGATGCTGCTTTGGGATGGGGAAAAACGGCTTAAAATGACCGGTTCATACTTCGAATCTCTCCTT